>NZ_BAABJO010000010.1:0-258699 GCF_039543345.1 Pseudonocardia adelaidensis
CATCCCGGCCGCGAACTCCTCCAACCGCGGCCGCACCTGCTCCATCTCCTCCGGTGTCACGGATCAGAACAAGATCACACAACGGGCAGGATCAGCGGGAACGACACACCTAACAAAGTACTACTAGTGTCCCGAGTCGAAAGTCCACCACGTATCTCGACGGCCCAGCTCCACGCTGAGCGCACTGGCGAACCGGCCGAGTACGCCCGGTACGAGGCCGGCTCGCCGGCGCACTCAGCGAGAACCTGGATCCGCCGATATACGCACCGAACTTCCGACTCGGGACACTAGATGGTTGATCCCTGGGTTCTCAGGTCACCGCTGCAGAGCAACCATCTGCCCTTGATCGCTGCGCCGGCCCCGGTTGCGGCTCCGGCCCGGTGGGACCGCCTCCTGGCGGCGCCGCGCGCCCCATCGGGCAGGCCCCGGCCTGCCCGCGCTGCTGCCCCGCCCCGCACACTGCGCGGCGCCGCCAGGAGGCCCGGAGAAGGACCCCACGGTCTTGCCCATGGGAATCGACCGTCTAGGGGACGAGGATCGCCCGGCCCCGGACCCGTCCGGCGTCGAGGTCGTCGATCGCCTGCTGGAAGTCGTCCAGCGCGTACCTGGCGGTGTGCAGCGTGACCAGGCCGCGCGCGGCCAACTCCATCAGGTCGCACAGGTCGTCGTAGCTGCCGACCAGGTTCCCGACGACGTTCTTCTCGGCGGAGATCAGGTCGATGGTCGGGACGTCGACGTTCTCGCCGTACCCGACGACGTGGTAGTCGCCCGCCCGCTTCGTCATCCGCAGGCCCTCCGACGTGCTGCCGCCCTCACCGACGAAGTCGACGACCACCTCGGCCCCGGCGCCTCTCGTGAGCTCCAGGACATGATCGACGTGTCCGCCGTCGGCCACCACGCCCTCGTCCGCGCCGATCGACTCGGCCAGCTTCACCGCCGCCGGGTTGCGGTCGACGACCACGATCCGCGCCGGCGTCGACGCCTTGAGCACCTGGATCCCGATGTGACCCAGGCCGCCCGCACCGATCACCACGCAGGTGTCGCGCGGGCCGAGCCGCCGGGCCGCCTTGGTCGCCGCGTGGTACGCGGTCAGCCCGGCGTCGGCGAGCGCGGCCACGTCGGCCGGCTCCAGCCCGTCGTCGAGCCTGACGACGCTGCGGGCGGAGGTCCGCAGGTATTCGGCGTACCCGCCGTCGGTGTCGATGCCCGGGAACTGGGACTGCGTGCAGTGCACGTCGTCGCCCGAGCGGCAGGCGCGGCACAGCCCGCAGGTGATCAGCGGGTGCACGATGACCTTGTCGCCCTCGCGGACGTTGGTCACGGCGCCGCCCACGGCGTGCACCCAGCCCGCGTTCTCGTGGCCGATCGTGTACGGCAGCGTGACCCCGGACTTCTCCTCCCACTGCCCTTCGAGGATGTGCAGGTCGGTGCGGCACACGCCGGCGCCGCCGATCTTCACGATCACGTCGAAGGGCCCCTCGACGGTGGGGTCCGGGACGTCGGTCATCTCCAGGTCGTGGTGGTACCCCACCACCTGCACGGCCTTCACGATGCGTTCTCCTCGAGGTCGTATCGGGTGGCCAGCAGGCCACGGCAGAAGTGGGCGTTGCCCTCGATCGAGATCCGGGTGGACCGGGCCAGCCGCAGCCGCAGCGGCACCTCGTCGGGCGGGTACGGGGTGCCGTCGGCGTCGACCAGTACCGGCAGGGCGGGGTCGTCGCCCAGCCCGATCCCAGCGCGCCGGCGCAGCAGGGCCGCGGTGGCGTCGTCGGCGGGCAGGTCGCCGATCGTCACGCCGTGCAGGTCGGCCGCCGTGCGGGTGCGGTCGGCCCGCAGCAGCCGGGTCAGCACCCGTTCCATCGCGGCGGTGTGCGCCTTGCGCCGGAACGTCTCCCGCAGCTCGACGAGGCTCTCCTCGGCCTCGTGGGCGAACGTGCCCCGGTAGCCCGCGTCGGCGGCGAGGCCGCGGTTGATCAGTTCGGAGTCGTGGTGGTCGTCGAGCTCCACGGTCACCCGGCGGGCCCAGGGCAGCGCGGTGAGCGCGTCCTTGGCGTCCGAGGCCATCAGGTAGGCGAAGTTCGGCGAGCAGAAGGAGGTCGGCAGCCGCAGGTGCACCGTGACGGCCGCACCGTCCACCTCGAGCGAACGGACGAAGCCGAGGTCGGTGATCGGCTCGTCCAGCTCGGGGTCGACGACCGTGCCGAGGGCGTGGAGCGCGTCCCGTTCGGGGGCGGACATGCTCAGGCCACCGCCACGGCCTGCGGCTCCTCGCGGGGCAGCTGCAGCTCGGCGGGCACCGGGATGTCGTACATCGCGGCGGCGTCCAACCCGAGGATCTTCTTCTTCTGCGCCGTGGTCAGCGGCGCGTACTCGGTCATGTCCTCGGGGATCTGGAAGTCGACGAACCGCTCGACCAGCCAGCGCGGCGTCCAGATCGCGTAGTCGCTGGAGAACTGGATCCGGTCCTCGTCCAGCCAGTACAGGAGCTCGCCGATGATCTGGGCGAAGTACTTCGGGCGGGTGTGGATGAACGGGATGGCGACGGCCAGGCCGGCGTGCACGTTCGGCTCCTGGGTGGCGATCCAGCAGAAGTCCTCCAGGCGCGGCAGCCCGCAGTGCTCGATCACGAAGTTCATCTCGGTGAAGTCCGTGGCGACCTTGTCGACGTCGGCGACGTCGAACGCGTCGCGGTCCAGCGGCCGGATCGTCGGGCCCTTGTGGATGTGGATGTTGCGGATCCCCAGCTCCTGGGCCGTCTCCAGGTAGCGGTAGGACCAGGGGTCGTCGAGCTTCCAGCCGCGGGACTGGCCGTGCCACTCGGCGGTGTAGAGCTTCACACCCTTGAGATCGAACCGCGCGGCGTCCGCACGGAGCTGCTTGAGGCCCTCCTCGCCGTTGCGGGGGTCCCAGTAGTGGTTGTAGGTCAGCTTGTCCGGGTGCGCCTTCGCCAGGGCCGATGCCTCCTCGGTCTGGCCGAACCCGGCCCGGTAGAACTCGCCGAGGTGGGCGGGCTGGAAGATCGCGTGGTCGACGTGCCCCACGTCGAACAGGTCGTGCATCAGCCGGTCGGAGCCCTGGTAGAGGTAGTCCTCGTAGGGCCATACCTCGGCCTGCGGGCTGAGGTTGCGGTGGTAGTCGTAGAAGCAGTCGATGAACTGCTTGCCGTGGATGTTGCGCTGGTTCTGCGGACGCGCGTCCCAGAGCGCGACGTGCGCGTCGACGATGAAGTAGTTCTCGCCGTCCTTCGAGTACATCGTTGTCTCCTCGTCTCGCGGGATGGCCCGGGACGCTAGACAGCCGCCGGCCCCGTGCGGGCCCGGCAGCGTCTCAATCTGAGACCACATCATGGCGACGTCGCGACAGCGTTGTGTCACAGTTCGTTGGGTCGCAGTTCGTTGGGTCGCAGTTCGAGGACGCAGCGAAGCGTCCGAGGAGAGGTTCTCGATGGACGGAGAGGCGCAGTTCGCCGAACGTGAGCTCATCGCGCGGGAGCGCGGCGTGATGGTCCCGGTCTCGTCGCGGCTCACCGCGTCGTGGCGGCGCAGCGCGGGCTACGGGGTGTCGCTGGACGCGGTGAACCCGGTCTTCGCAGGCCAGGTCGATGACGGCTCGCTCTTCTTCGAGTGCGTGCAGGAGGTGCTGCACGGGCTGCACACCACGCTCGCCGACGAACCGGTGAGCCTCATACTCACCGACAGCGCGGGCTGAGCCGGATGTGCACCGACACGACGCTGCTGCGCGCCCTCGACCGCGTGTACCTCGCGCCGGGCTTCGCGTTCTCCGAGCGGGAGGCGGGCACCAACGGGCTCGGGCTCGCACTCGCCGACCGCGCACCGTCGCTCGTGCGGGCCGACGAGCACTACTGCACCGGCCTGTGGGGCTACACGTGCGCCGCGGTGCCGGTGGCGGACCCGGCCACCGGCAGGCTGCTCGGCAGCGTCAACCTCACGACGTGGTCGCGGCAGGCGGACACCCTGCTGCTCGCGCTCGCCCAGATGGCGGCAGGCCACACCGCCGCCCTGATGCAGGCGCGCTCGCGCGGCGCCCGGCCGCGACCGGTTCCCAGGGGCGAGGTGTTCCGGGTGGCCCCGGCCGAGCCGGACGAGCCCTCCCCCGCCCTGTCCGCGGCCTGGCGCGGGCCCCTCGACACCGTGGTGGCGGCGTTGCGGGCCGGTCGCGGCGTCGCGGTCGTCGGCGAGCCGGGCGTCGGCAAGGCAGCGCTGCTCGCCGCGGCCCACCACCGCGTCCGCCCGCACGACCGGCTGCTCACCGCCCGCCCGCCCGCCCGCCCCCGACGACGCCGAGTCGTGGCTCGCCCTCTGGACACCCGAGCTGGGCAAGGAGCGCACGAGCGTGGTGGTCGGCCGGGTCGACGCGCTGTCGTCGTGGGCGGCCGCCGAGCTCGCCGTGATCGTCGAACGGGCCGGGCGGCGCGCGTTCGCCCTGACCGCCGAGGACCCGGCCGCGATCCCGGCTCCGCTGCAGGAGCTCGTGGACGAGGTGGTCGAGGTGCCCGCGCTCCGCTACCGGCCCGACGACGTGCTGCCGCTCGCCCGCTGGTTCGCCCGGCGCGTCCGCGGCCGCGAGGTCCGGTTCACCCCGGACGCCGCCCGCGCGCTCACGACGTACCACTGGCCGGGCAACGCCACCCAGCTGCAGCGCGTGGTGCGCGACGCCGTGATCCGCGGCGACGTGGTCGACACCCGCCACCTCGCGGCCGAGGTGTTCAGCGGCGCCACCAGGCGCCTCACCCGGATCGAGACGCTCGAGCGCGACGAGATCGTGCGTTGCCTGGTGGAGCCGGGCGTCACCGTCAACGAGGCGGCCGCCGAGCTCGGCATGAGCCGGGCGACGATCTACCGCAAGATTGCGCAGTACGGCATCCGGATCCCCGGCCGCGGCTGACGGGCGGGCATCATCGCGGCGTGCGAGAGCAGGACGACGCGGTGGGCCCGAGCGAGTGGGCCGTGCCCGGCCAGGTGGGTGTGGGGCCGTGGCCGGGCGGGCGGCCGGGGTGGCCGCGCGACGAGCGGTACGACCCGGAGCTGCTCGAGCACGGCGACGCGCGCAACGTGGTGGACGCCTACCGGTACTGGCGCCGCGACGCGGTGGCCGCCGATCTCGCGCGGCGTGCCCACCCGTTCCACGTGGCCATCGAGAACTTCGGTCACGACCACAACATCGGCACGGTGGTGCGCACCGCCAACGCGTTCGCCGCCGCCGGCGTGCACATCGTCGGGCGGAAGCGGTGGAACCGGCGCGGGGCGATGGTGACCGACCGCTACCTGCGGGTGCACCACCACGGCGACGTGGCCGCCCTCGCGGACTTCGCCGACGCCCACGGCCTCGCCGTGGTGGCCGTGGACAACACGCCGGGGGCCGCTCGGATCGAGACCGCGCGGCTCCCGCGCGACTGCATGCTGCTCTTCGGCCAGGAGGGCCCCGGTGTGACCGGCGAGGCCCGCGCCGCGGCCGCGCTGACGGTGTCGATCGCCCAGTTCGGCTCGACCCGCTCGATCAACGCCGGGGTGGCTGCGGGCATCGCGATGCACACCTGGATCCGGCAGCACGCCGACCTGAACACCGCCTGGTGACGCCCCGCGCGCTCGCTTCGTTCGGCACAGGGGCCAGGGGCCCTGTGACGACTGCGCGCAGCGCGCGGTGCGTCCGGTGTCAGACCGGCGCCAGCTCGTCGGCCGGCACCACCAGCAGCGCGCGAACCGGCGGGTCGCCCGGCGCTCGGTAGAGGTCGTTGGCGGCGAAGAGCCAGTCGGCGGACTCGGGGAACGTGAGCAGGTGGACGTCGCCGCTGCGCAGCCGGACCCGCTCGCCCGCGGCGAGCCCGCGGCCCAGGCGGACCAGCTCCCCCAGGTCGTTGAGCACCTTTGCGGCGACGGCCGGAGCGGTGGCGAAGAGGATG
This sequence comes from Pseudonocardia adelaidensis, assembly GCF_039543345.1. Lineage (NCBI taxonomy): Bacteria > Bacillati > Actinomycetota > Actinomycetes > Pseudonocardiales > Pseudonocardiaceae > Pseudonocardia > Pseudonocardia adelaidensis. The sequence goes on from NZ_BAABJO010000010.1 coordinate 5,921, forward strand.
AGCTCGGGGTGGCCGAAGCCGGACAGGCCGACCGTGTAGACGTACGGCGGGCCGTCCTCGTCGCCGGGCATCGGCTGCAGCGCCCAGCCGTGGCGACGGATCATGTCGCGCTGCCAGGCGCCGTACTGGTCGGCCTGGTGGGTGGATGCGATGGGCTCCATGGTCTCGAACATACATTCGAACACCGACGAAAACGATGAGACTCGCCCAGGAGGGGTTTGTAGGCTCCCGCGGTGCCGACCGTCCGCCAGACGCTGCTGTTCGACGCCGACGACACCCTCTGGGAGAACAACGTCCTCTTCGAGCGCGTGATCGACGCGTACCTCGACTGGCTCGCCCACCCCACGCTCGACCGCGCCGCCACCCGCGCCGTGCTGGACGAGGTGGAGCGCGCCAACGTGGTCGTGCACGGATACGGCAGCGCGAGCTTCCTGCGCAGCCTGCACGACTGCTTCGAGCGGCTGAGCGAGCGCCCGGCCAACCCCGCCGAGGCGCGCGAGATCGAGGAGCTCGCGAGGGCACTCGTGTTCGACGAGGTGGAGCTCGTGCCCGGGGTCGCAGAGACCCTCGTCGAGCTCGGCGACCGCCACGACCTGCTGCTGGTCACCAAGGGCGAGCCCGCCGAGCAGCAGCGGAAGATCGACGCCTCGAACCTCGCGCACCACTTCGCGAGCATCCACATCGTGGCGGAGAAGCACCCGGGCACGTACCGGTCGCTCGTCGCCGAGCACGAACTCGTGCCGGCAACGACCTGGATGATCGGCAACTCGCCGCGCTCGGACATCCTCCCGGCCCGTGCGGCGGGCCTGAACGCCGTGTTCATCCCGAGCCCGCACACGTGGGTGCTCGAGGAGGACGAGCTCGACCCCGCCGACCGCGGGGTGGTGCACCTGAAGCACTTCCGCGAGCTGACGGAGCACTTCTGATGCCGGTCGATCCGCGGGTCGACCCGGCCGTGTCGGTCGTTTTCGCTTGTCACGACGGCCAGGGCCGGGTATTGCTCGCCCGCCGCGGCCGGGGCGCCCGGGACGAGCGCGGCACCTGGGACACCGGCGCCGGAGCCCTCGAACACGGCGAGTCGTTCGCCGATGCCGTGCGGCGGGAGGTCCGCGAGGAGTACACGGCCGACGCGCTGGACGTCGAGACGATCGGCGTCCGCAACCTCCTGCGAGGCGGATCGCACTGGGTGGCCGTCGTCAACGCCGTGCGCGTCGATCCCGCGGCCGTGGCGATCGGGGAGCCGCACAAGTTCGACGAGCTGGGCTGGTTCTCGCTCGACGCGCTGCCGGCGCCGCTGCACTCGCAGCTGCCGGCGACACTCGACCTGTTCCGCGAGTGGGCGAGCGGCACGTGGGGACTCGCCGGGCCCGCGCAGCAACCATGATCGATGGCAGGGGGACGTGAACCGCGTGGCGAGGGTGTTGCCGAATTGGGGGCGCGCTGCCCAGGCTTGATCAGCGCCTGCGTTCTCCGCCCGCTCCCGTGCGGTTCTGTGACCACTCTCGTCGATCACGGTCGGCGCTAGTTGGACCGCGGCGCACGGATCCCACCGCAGGCCCGCATCGCAGACCCTGTGACCGCACTGTCGACCACGCCTCACCCGGCGCTCGGTGGAGCGGTCGCGCTGGCCATCCATGTCCGGGCCAGGCGCCGGCAGCGGTCCACCAGCACGAAGCCCAGCTGTCGTACTAGGACCGCGCCTTCGCGTACTCCTCCACCCGCTGCATGACGTCCGCGTCCACCTTGCTGGGGTGCCCCGCGTCGAACGGTGGCTGCGGGTCGTACTCGATGAACACCTGCGCGGCCTTGGCCGCCACGTCGTCGACGAGCAGCGCGACGAGCCGGATGGCCATGTCGATCCCGGAGGAGACGCCCGCGGCGGTGATGATCCGCCGGTCGAGGTGCTCGACCACCCGCTCATGGACGGGCTCGGCGCCGAACCGGCGCAGGTGCTCGTACGCGCTCCAGTGCGTCGTTGCTGTCAGCCCGTCGAGCAGGCCGGCGGCCCCGAGGGCGAGGGAGCCGCTGCAGACCGAGGTCGTGTACCGGGTGCCGGGGTGCACGGCGCGCAGCCAGTCGAGGTGGGGCCCGCCGGCGAGGAGGTCGCGGGTGCCGATCCCGCCCGGCACGACCACGACGTCCGGCGCGGGCACCTCGGCGAAGGCGGCGTCGACCGTGAGGCCGAGGAAGCCGTTGTCGGTGCGGACCTCGCCGCGCCGTTCGCCGGTGAACACGACGTCCACCTCGGGGACGCGCTGCAGCACCTCGTAGGGCCCGATTGCGTCCAGCGCGGTGACGCGGGGGAACAGGGCGATGGCGATCTGCACGGCAGTTCCTCTCTCAGTGCACCGCGAAGCGGCGGCGGTAGTGGCCGGGCGCGACGCCGAGGCGGCGCAGGAAGGCGCGGCGCATGGTCTCGGCGGACCCGAAGCCCGCGCGGGCGGCGGCCACCGTGACGAGCACGGGTTCGGTCTCTAGCAGGCGGCGCGCGGTGTCGACGCGCACCTGCTCGACGTAGTCGCCGGGCGGGCAGCCCAGCGCACGCGTGAACTCCCGGCTGAAGTGCCGCTCGCTCATCCCCACCCGGGAGGCGAGCACGGAGACGCGCAGGTCGGCGGTGGGGTCGCCGTGGATGAGGTCCTGGGCCTCGCGGACGCCGGGGCGGCGCGCGGGCGGCGTCCACACGGGCCCCGCGAACTGGCTCTGCCCGCCCGGCCTGCGCAGGAACACCACGAGGTGGCGGGCGATCTGCTGGGCGACGTCCGGCCCGTGATCGGCTTCCACCAGCGCGAGCGCGAGGTCGATGCCCCGCGGTGACGCCCGCAGCGGTCCAGATCCGGCCCTGCCGCAGGTAGATCGCGTCGGGCCGGACGTCGACGCCGGGGTGGGTGCGGGCGAGGTCGGCGGCGTAGTACCAGTGGGTCGTGGCGCTCAGCCCGTCGAGCAGGCCGGCGGAGGCGAGGGCGAACGATCCGGTGCACACCGACACGACCCGCTCCGCGCGCTCGGCGGCGCGACGCAGCCAGCAGACGAAGGGGTCGGTGCCGGACATGTCCACGGCGGCGTTTCCACCCGGCACGAGCAGGGTGCCGATCGGCCCGGACTCGGGGAGCGGACCGTCGGCCACCAGCTGCATCCCGCTGCCCGCGCGGATCGGGCCCGGCCGCGCCGCGACGAGCGATATCCGGTAGCCGCCACCGTCTCCGCGACGATCGAGCACGTGGCCGGCCGCGGCCAGCACCTCGTGCGGTCCGGCCACGTCCAACGGCTGCACGCCGTCGTAGAGCGGGATCAGGACCTCGTGGACGGGCACGCGATCAGCGTCGCGCCGGTGCCGTTGTGGCGTCAACGACACGGGTCCCACGCTTTCGGCCATCGTGCAGACTGGCCAGATGGCCGCTGCGGACGTCGACTGGAGGGAACGGGCGGGCATCGCCGAGCGCGCTGTCGTCCGCCGGCACGTGCGCCGCGTCGGCGGCGTCCTGCCCGGCACCCGGATCGGCCGGGTCCGCTGGCCCCGCCGCGGCCCGGCCCCGCTCGTGCCGTGGCACTACTGGTGGCAGGCGCACCTGCTCGACTGCCTGATCGACGCACAGCTGCGCGCGCCGGACCGGACGCGCGCCAAGGCGATCGCGGCGTTCGCCCGTAGCGTGCGGTTGCGCAACGGCTGGTCGTGGCTGAACCGCTACTACGACGACATCGCATGGCTCGGCCTCGCGTTGCAGCGCGGGGGCACGCTGGTCGGGCGCTCGGGCCCGTCGGCGCTGCCCAGGATCACGCACCGGCTGCACGACGGCTGGACCGAAGGCGGTGGCGGCGGCATCTGGTGGCGCCGCGACGACGACTTCAAGGCGGCCCCGGCGAACGGGCCCGCGGCCATCCTGCTGGCGCGCGACGGGCAGTCCGCGTTCGCGGCGGCGATCGCCGACTGGATGGCCGAGACGCTCGTGGACCCCGATTCGGGCCTGGTCCGCGACGGCGTGCGGGTCGCGCCCGACGGTTCGGTGCGCGCCGTCGAGCCGTACATCTACACCTACAACCAGGGCGTCTACCTGGGTGCCTGCGTGGAGCTCGCCGCCCGCGACGGCCACCAGCGCTGGACCGACCGCGCGCTCGCGGTCGTCGACGCCGTGCGGCAGCGACTCGCCGGGCCGGACGGCGTGCTGCCGGGGTCGGGCGGCGGCGACGGCGGCCTCTTCGCCGGCATCACGGCCCGCTACCTCGCCGACGCCGCCCTGCGCGTTCCCGAGCTGGCCGACGCGTCGCGCGAGCTGGTGTTCGCCAACGCCGAGGCCGTCTGGAAGGGGCGGGCCGAGATCGGCGGCGGGCCGGTCTTCTCGGCCGAATGGCGTGACCCGGCGCCGGAGCCGCGGGCCGGCACACCGGAGGCCGACCTGTCGGTGCAGCTCTCCGGCTGGATGCTGCTGGAGGCCGCGGCCCGGTTGCAGGAGGCCTGACGGTGCGGGGTCAGGCGGCGTCGCGGAGGTCGTCGTCCGGCCTGCCCCGCGGGCGCTCCGTGGTCTCGTCGACCGGCTTGCGGACGTCCTGCAGGTACCGGTAGAGCCCGAAGCCGCTGCCGACCACGAAGAAGCCGACGGCGAGGATCGTGGCCGCCTCCTTGAGCCACGGGATGCTGTCGAGCAGGCCGGCGCCGTAGTAGCCGAGCATGATCAGCGTGGGCACCCACAGGAGTGCGCCGACGGAGTTGGCGAGGATGTAGCGCCGGTTGTTCATCCGGGCCGCGCCGGCGATCATCGGCGCGAGCGTGCGCACCCACGGCAGCCAGCGGGCCACCACGATGGCCCAGAAGCCCCACCGCTCGAAGAACGCGGCGGCCCGGTCGAGGTTGGCGCGGTTGAGGATCCGGCCCTCGCGGCGGGCGAGCATGCGGGTACCCGCGTACCGCCCCACGAGGTAGCCCACCTGGTTGCCCCCGACGGCGACGGCCGCGGCGACGAAACCGAGCGTCCACGCGCTCGCCCCGTGCGCGCCGTGGGCGAGGACCACGCCCGCCGCCAGCAGCAGGGAGTCTCCGGGCAGGAACATGCCGACGATGGACGCGCACTCGAAGAAGACGAAGGCGAGTACGACCGCCCACACCGTGATCGGCCCCGCCTGGTCGAGCGGCCCGGCGAGGGCGAGCTGGGCGACGACGTCGGTCACGGGATTCCAGGGTAGGGGCTTCCCGGAGGCTCGGGCGTGGGTCGCCGGGCGTTACGCCGCATGCCTCCGCGGCTTGCGCCGCGCGCGCAGCACCTCGACGACGATCGGCAGCAGGGAGATCGCGACGATGAGGATCAGCATCAACTCGATGTTCTCGCGCACGAAGGTGAGCTGGCCGAGCCAGAACCCGAGAACCGTGACCCCGGCGGCCCACACGACGCCGCCGATGACGGAGTAGGTGAAGTAGCGCCGAGGCTCCATCCGCCCGACGCCCGCCATGACCGTGATGAACGTGCGCACGATCGGCACGAACCGGGCGAGCACGATGGCGCGGTTGCCGTACTTGTCGAAGAAGCCCTGTGTCTTCACGACGTGCTCGGGCTTGAACAGGCGTGACTGCGGCTTGTCGAAGATCGCCGGCCCCGCCTTGTACCCGATCCAGTAGCCGGAGGCGTTGCCGATGACGGCCGCCGCCACCAGGATCGCGCACACCAGCCACAGCGGGGCGTCGATCGCGCCCTGCGCCACGAAGAGCCCCGCGGTGAACAGCAGCGAGTCTCCGGGGAGGAAGAAGCCGAGCAGGAGGCCGCACTCGGCGAAGATGATCAGGGCGAGCCCGACGAGCGCCCACGGCCCGAGCCACGAGATGATCGTGTCGGGCTGCAGCCACTCCGGGCCGAGTGCGAGCGTCACGGGACAGACGGTACCGGTCAGCCCAGTGGGGGCAGCACGCCCGGGGCGAGCAGGGACACCAGCGCGAGCGCCGTGCCCAGCGCGGCGCCCCCCAGCAGCGCGAGCAGCAGGGCGGTGGCGGTGCTCGTGCCGGAACGGCCCGCAACGCGGCGCGCCGGGCGCGTGGTGCCCCGGCCGCCGGCGCCGGTGGCCCTCGCCCGCAGCGCTTCGGCGAGCCGTCGCTCGGACTCGTCGGTCGCGGTCACGGGGCCCATCGTGCCGTACGAAGGGCCCGTCCGGGGGATCTGGGTCGATGGTCTGGGCGCCAAGAGCGCGGCTCAGGTCCCCCGGACGGGCCCTTATCAGGCGCGCGAACCCATGACGCGCGCGACGGCGTCGAGGGCGCGGCTCGCCGTGGACTTGACCGTGCCCCGGCTGATGCCCGTGGCCTCGGCGATCTCGGCCTCGGAGAGGCCGCCGTAGTAGCGCAGCACCAGTACCTCGCGCTGCCGGGGTGGCAGCGTCGAGAGCGCGTCGACCACGGCCTGGTGCTCGGCGGACAGCAGGGCGAGCGACTCGGCCGAGCGGGCGTTGACCTGGTGCGGGGGCACGTAGTCGCGCGCGGTGCGCCGCCGCCGCAGCACCGAGCGCGAGCCGTTGACGACGGCGGTGCGCAGGTAGCCGACGGCAGCGGCCTCGTCGCGCAGCCCCGACCAGTGCCGGTGCAGCCCGGCGAACGCCTCCTGCACGACGTCCTCCGCCGTGCTGGGGTCGTCGACGAGCAGGACGGCGAGCCGCACCATCCGCATGCGGTGGTCGCGGTACAGGTCGGAGATCGTGAGGGGCGTGCCCGGCGCGTGAGCAGACTCGGGCCGCGCGTCGAGGCGTCGCAGTCGCGAGAGCGTGGCCTCGACGGCGTTTCCCCCGCCATCCCGCAGCACCCTGCCGAGCCTAGTGCCCCCCGGGAGAGCCGCCGACAGGCACGTCGGGCGGGCTGTGCGGGATACTGGCGCGAGCCGCGAACGTCGAGGAGGGTCAGTCGTGCCGATCGCCACCCCCGAGATCTACAACGAGATGCTGGACAAGGCGAAGAGGGGTGAGTTCGCCTACCCGGCCATCAACGTCACGAGCTCGGAGACGCTGAATGCCGCGCTGCGTGGCTTCGCCGAAGCGGAGAGCGACGGGATCGTGCAGTTCTCCACCGGCGGGGCCGAGTTCGCCTCCGGCGGCAAGGTCAAGGACATGGTCACGGGTGCCGTGGCGCTCGCCGAGTTCGCGCACGTGGTCGCGAAGAAGTACCCGGTCAACATCGCGCTGCACACCGACCACTGCCCCAAGGACAAGCTCGACTCCTACGTCCGACCGCTGATCGCGATCAGCCGGGAGCGGGTCGACCGGGGCGACAACCCGCTCTTCCAGTCGCACATGTGGGACGGCTCGGCCACCGAGCTGCACGAGAACCTGCGGATCGCGGCCGAGCTCCTCGACAGCGCCGTCAAGGCGAAGATCATCCTCGAGGTCGAGATCGGGGTCGTCGGCGGCGAGGAGGACGGGATCGCCAACGACATCAACGAGAAGCTCTACACCGCGCCGGGTGACTACGAGGCCACGGTCGAGGCGCTCGGTGGCGGGGAGAAGGGCCGCTACCTGCTCGCGGCCACCTTCGGCAACGTGCACGGCGTCTACAAGCCGGGCAACGTCAAGCTCCGCCCGGAGATCCTCAGGACGGGCCAGGAGGTCGCCACCGCGAAGCTCGGGCTGGCGGAGGGGTCGAAGCCGCTCGACCTGGTCTTCCACGGTGGGTCCGGCTCGCTGCTCGAGGAGATCCACGAGGCCGTGAGCTACGGCGTCGTCAAGATGAACATCGACACCGACACCCAGTACGCCTTCACGCGCCCGATCGCGGCGCACATGTTCACCAACTACGACGGCGTGCTGAAGGTCGACGGCGAGGTGGGCAACAAGAAGGTCTACGACCCGCGCTCGTACATGAAGGCCGCCGAGGCCGGCATGGCCGAGCGGGTGGCGCACGCATGCGAGAACCTCAAGTCGACGGGCACCACGCTGCGATGAGCTTGCAGGGGAACCTCCTCGGGCCGGAGCCGACGCTGCTGCCGGTCGACCCGGCCGCCGCCGAGCTCGACCGGGGCACCGAGGCGGCCCAGGTGGCCGCCGCCCATCCGACGTCGAGCCTCGCGTGGGCCGTGCTCGCCGAAGGCGCGCTCGACGGCGGGGAGACGATCGCCGGGTACGCCTACGCCCGCACCGGCTACCACCGTGGGCTGGACCAGCTGCGCCGCTCCGGGTGGAAGGGCTTCGGCCCGGTGCCGTGGTCGCACGAGCCCAACCGGGGCTTCCTGCGGGCGCTGGCCGCCCTGCAGAAGGCGGCCGCGGCGATCGGGGAGGCGGACGAGGCGGAGCGCTGCCGCGTCTTCCTCTCCGACTCCGACCCGGAGGCGGCCACCGCCCTCGGCCTCGGCTGACCCGATGCCCGCGGCCACCCGGCTGCGCACCCGGCTCACCGCCGGAAGCCGCAGGCTGCAGCTGTCCGCACTGCCGATCGGGCAGTGCGCGGTCGCCGCGGGCGTCGCGTGGTTCGCCGCCACCGAGGTGATCGGCCACGCTCGCCCGTTCTTCGCGCCGATCGCCGCCGTGATCAGCCTCGGGATCTCGCTGGGCAGCCGGCTGCGCCGCACCGTCGAGCTGGTCATCGGCGTGAGCCTGGGCGTGCTCGTCGGGGACGCGCTGATCTCGGTGATCGGCAGCGGGCCGTGGCAGATCGTGCTCGTCGTCGCGCTCGCGATGGCCGCGGCGGTGTTCACCGACGGGGCCACGCTGCTCGTGGGGCAGGCCGGCGCGTCGGCCGTACTGGTGGCCACGCTCCTCCCGCCGGGCGGCGCGGCAGGTTTCGACCGCTGCATCGACGCACTCGTCGGCGGCGCCGTCGCGCTCGCCGTGGCCGCCGTGATCCCGTCGGACCCGGTGGGTCCGGTGCGCCGCGAGTCGCGCGTCCTGCTCGACGAGCTCGCCGCCGTGCTCGCCGACACCGCGGAGTCGCTGCGGCGGCGTGACGCCGAGGCCGCATCCGCTGCGCTGGCACGGGCCCGGGCCAGCCAGCCGCTGATCGACGAGCTGCGCGCGGCGCTGCGTGGCGGTCACGAGGTCACCCGGGTCTCGCCGCTGTTGCGCCGTCAGCGCAGACCGCTCCGTCGCTACGAGGAGCTGGCCAAGCGCGCCGACTACGCCATGCGCAACGCCCGGGTGCTGGTGCGCCGCGCGTACACCGCGCTCTGCGACGACGAGCCGTCCGCCCCTGAGCTCGCCGACGTGGTGAGCGAGCTGGCCACCGCCGTCCGGGCGCTCACCGCCCAGCTGGGCCGGGACGGCGACCGGGAGCTGGCCCGCGAGCCGGTGATCGACGTGGTCCGGCACGCGAGGGAGCTCGCCCGAGCGATCACCCCCGGCCCCTCCGAGGTCGTGATCGTGGCGCAGGCGCGCTCGATCGCCCTTGACCTGCTGCAGGGCACCGGGATGTCCCGGCAGGAGGCCCTCCACGCGATGCGCGACGACGGCCCGGACCGGGACTGAGCCGCTCGCGCCCGTGCTCGGCACGAGGTCGCGGTCCCAGCGCATCGGCGATCGGACGGCCGTTGGGCCGGTGGACCCGTTGGTGCCGGACCGACCCTCAGATGCCGCCGTCCGGGTGGTCCTGCCTCCGGATCTCCATGATCGGGAACCCGGCGGCCCCGACCGACGTTCCCCGCCCGTGCATCTGCTCGTGCGCTGGTTGCTCGGTCCGCTCGCCCGGTTCATCTACCGACCGGTGGTCCACGGCGCGGAGTGGGTGCCCCGGCAGGGCCCGGTGATCCTCGCGGCCAACCACCGCGCCGCCGTCGACACAGCGGTGATCGCGCTGACGGCCGGTCGTCCCGTGTCGTACCTCGCGAAGGCGGAGTACTTCGTCGGCAAAGGGCTGAAGGGCCGCGCGCTGGCGTCGTTCCTCTCGGCGCTGGGGTACGTGCCCGTCGACCGCGCGAACGCGAAGGCGGGGCTGGCGGCCCTGCACGCGGCGCGCGGGGTCCTCGACGCAGGCGGTGCGTTCGCGATCTACCCCGAGGGCACGCGGTCGCTCGACGGGCGCCTGCACCGCGGGCACACCGGGGTGGCCAGCCTCGCGCTCTCCACCGGCGCACCGGTGGTGCCGGTCGGGCTGATCGGCACGGAGCTGGTGCAGCCGGTGGGCAAGAAGTTCCCCCGGCCGTACCGGGTGGTGGTCCGGTTCGGGCAGCCGCTCGACTTCGGCCGGTACGAGGGCCTCGAGGGCTCCAGCGCCATCCGCCGCGCCGTCACCGACGAGGTGATGGACGCGATCGCACGGCTGTCCCACCAGGAGTACGTCGACACGTATCACGAGCGCCCCGCGGCCTGAGCGGTCCGCCGGGACACCGCCAGGTGCCCGGCGAACGCGAGTCCGGCGCCGATGAACCAGCTGAACGCCGCCGCGTCGGAGGAGCCGAGCAGCACCACGAGCATCGCCACCGTGGCGCCCACCGCGGTGGCGGCGATCGCCACGGGGTTGTAGCCGCGCCGGTAGTGGTAGGTGCCGTCGGGGCGCAGCGTGTACAGGTCGTCGACCGCGACCCGGCGCTTCTGCACCAGGTAGTAGTCGGCGATGAGCACGCCGTAGAGCGGGCCGATGAAGGCGCCGAGGGTGTCGAGCGTGTAGTGGATGACCTCCGGGCTGGAGTAGAGGTTCCACGGCGTGATCAGCACCGAGCCGACGGCGGCGATCATCCCGCCCATGCGCCAGCTGATCCGCTGGGGCGCGACGTTCGAGAAGTCGAACGCGGGCGAGACGAAGTTCGCGACGATGTTGATGCCCACCGTCGCGATCATGAATGTCAGCGCGCCGAGACCACGGCGTAGGTGTTGTCGAGGCGGGCCACGGTCTCGACCGGGTCGGTGATCAGCTCGCCGAACACCGGGATCGTGGCCGCCGTGGTGATCACCACCAGCAGTGCGAACGCGAGGAAGTTGACCGGAAGCCCGAGGAAGTTCCCCCGCTCGACCGCGGCGAACGTGCGGCCGTAGCGGGCGAAGTCGCCGTAGTTCAGCATCGGTCCCGAGAAGTAGGACACGACGAGCGCGATCGCGGTGAGCATCACCGGGACCGACGCCCACCCGGTGATGCTGACCTCCACCAGGTTCAGGTCGATGGACCCCCAGCCCGCCTCCAGCACGAGGTAGCCCGCGAGCAGGAACATCACCACGTAGACGGCGGGACCGCAGAAGTCGATGAACTTGCGGATGGCCTCCATGCCGTTCCAGAACACCGCGGCCTGCGCCACCCACATCGCCAGGAACGCGGCCCAGCCGAGTGCCGAGAGCCCGGCGAACCCGTACGCGTCGACGTCCGCATAGGGCGTGAGCCCCGGCCACAGCTTCAACGCGACCACCACGAGCGACGCCGATGCCAGGTAGGTCTGGATCCCGTACCAGGCGACGGCGATGAGCCCGCGGATGATCGCCGGGATGTTCGCGCCGAGCACGCCGAACGCCACCCGCGAGATCACCGGGTACGGGGTGCCGGTGGCCTGGCTCGGCCGCGCCACCAGGTTGCACAGCCCGTAGACGATCGTGATCCCGATCAGCAGCGCGACCAGCACCTGCCACGCCGCCAGCCCGAGGGCGAACAGGCTGCCGGCCGTGACGTACCCGCCGACGCTGTGCACGTCGGACATCCAGAACGCGAAGAAGTTGTAGCTGCCCCAGCGCTGTTCCGGCAGCGGTGCGAGGTCCTCGTTGGTGAGGCGGTCGTCGTAGGGATGACGTACTCCCGCATCGGAGTTGGTGAGGGAATCGGTCATCGCGCCTCCCGCGGCAGTGGTCCGGATACGACCCGCTCGGGACGCTGAGCGACACCGCGGCGCGTCAGTGGGCCTCGCCCGATGATTCACGCCGAATTGCGCTCGAGGAAACAAATCTCAACTTATAATTGGCGGCCACATCTTGAGGCGGGCACCTACGTCGGGTTCGGCGCGTGCATGGAGATCGTGGTGCGCAGGTGCTCGTGGTGGCGGGCGGCGTGCTCGCGCAGGGCCGCCGCGTCGCACGCGAGGAAGGCCTCCAGCATGCGTGCGTGCTCGGCGTGCAGGGCGCGGCGATCGGCGAGCGGCACCTGCGCCATCGGCTGGTAGGGCTCGGTGAGGTTCCACGCCGACTCCAGCATCGCCTGCAGCCGGTGCATCCCCGCCGGGGCCACGAGCGCGAGGTGGAACCGGCGGCTCTCGCGGTTGTAGCGCCGCCCGTCCTCGTCCTCCACGGCCGCGGCGAGCGCGTCGTGGGCGTCCCGGGCCCCGGCGCGGGCCTCGCCGTCCGCCTGTGCGACGGCCGCGGCCAGCGCGGCCTGCTCCAGGACGCCGCGCACCACGTACAGCTCGTCGAGCTCGGCCGGGGTCAAGCACGCCACGGTGTAGCCGCCCCGCCTGCGGTGCTCCACCAGGCCCTCGCCGACCAGCGTCTTCAGCGCCTCCCGCACCGGGATCACGCTGACCTCGAACAGCGCCGCCACCTCGTCGGAGGGGATCGCCAGGCCGGGAGGGGCGTCGCCGGCGAGGATCACCCGGCGCAGCTCGCCGAGCACCGCCTCCGGGACACCGGCACGCCGCGAGCGGGCCAACGCCGCGACGAACGTGGAGGCCTCCTCCGGCAGCTTGCGCCGCGGACGTTGCCCGTAACCGGTCACGACGTCACCGTACGGCCGTTGCCGCCCCGAGCACCGCCGCCGACCAGCCCGGGTGGGCGGCCGCGGCGGCCGCCAGCGCGCGCTGCGCCGCGACCGCGTCCCCGCCGACGGCGGTGGCGAGGCAGCCCCGCCCCGGCAGGGGGCTGAGTGACCACCACCCGCCCACCACCGCGCCGGTCGGGTCGGCGCCCCAGACGAGCACCTCGGTGCCCAGCACCCGGCGCCCCGCCAGGTGGGCGGCCGACGCCTGCAGAGCGGCATCGCCGAACTCCTGCTCCTGCACGAGGAGCGGACGTGATCCGTCCCGCACGCGGACGAGGCCGTGGAACCGCCCGGACGGCTCCCCGCTGCGGCCCGCCACCAGCACCTCCCGGCAGCGCAGCCGCGACCCCTCGCCGAGCTCGGCGTGCAGCTCGCCGTGGTGGTCCGCCCGCCGCGTCACCACCGTCGGCTCGGGGAGGAACTGCAGCCCGGCCCCGTCGGCAACCCGGAGCCGGACCACGAGCCTGCTGGGCCTGCCGGCCTGCCCGGGCAGCGCCAGGGTGGCGGCCACCCCGGTGAGCACGAGGTCGGCACCCGGACCGACCTCGACGTCGAGCCCCACGTCGTCGCCGCCGAGCGGGCTCGTGGCCGAGCCGACCATGTGCACGGTGGTGACAGATGAGCGTCCGGCCGCGTTCCCCCGCTGCGGCAGCAGCGCGAGCGGGGGCTGCGAGCGCAGCTCCCGGACCACGCTCCGCCCGCCGGGCCCGCGCTCGACGACGACCCGCGCCCGCGCCAGCACGGATCAGACCCGCACGGCCGCGACCTGCGCGAGCACCCACCCGGCGACGTCCGTTGCCGCCGGGTCGGTCACGAGCGACTGCGCGATGACGGGTAGCTCGCCGCGCATCCGGTGCGCGTCCGAGGTCATGACCTCGAGATCCGCCCCGACGAGCGGGGCGAGGTCGATCTTGTTGATCACCAGCAGGTCGGCGGTGGTGACGCCGGGCCCGCCCTTGCGGGGCACCTTGTCGCCGCCCGCCACGTCCACCACGAAGATCTGCCGGTCCACCAGCCCGCGGCTGAACACCGCGGTCAGGTTGTCGCCGCCGCTCTCGACGAGCACCAGGTCGAGGTCGCCGAACCGCTCCTCGAGCAGTTCGATCGCGTCGAGGTTCGCGGTGATGTCGTCGCGGATCGCGGTGTGCGGGCAGCACCCGGTCTGCACGGCCTCGATCCGTTCCGGCGCGAGCACCGCGTTGCGGCGGAGGAAATCGGCGTCCTCGGTGGTGTAGATGTCGTTGGTCACCACGGCGAGGCGCAGCCGCTCGCCCAGTGCGCGGGCCAGCGCCGCGACCAGCGCGGTCTTGCCGCTGCCGACGGGGCCACCGATGCCGATCCGCACCGCCCGGCCCCGCGGTGCGACGGGATCGTGGCGGTCCGGCTCCGACTCGGTGGGGTCGAGGCTGATCGGGTGGCCGTGTCCGTGGCCGTGATTAGCTGACAAAGAGACGCACCTGCTCCCGATGGTGGTGGACGTGGGCCTGGGCCATGAGGTCGAGCACGGGCGCTCCGGGCGCGGGCAGCCGCTCGGGCGGGTGCGGCACGGCGGCCTCGGCGACGACCGCGTCGAGCACCGGCCGCAGGGCGACCACCGCGGCGTTCACCGCGAACGGGTCGAGCCCGAGCAGCCGCACGGCCGCGGACGCTGCGCCGCTCACCGCCAGGTACGCGGCGCAGTGGGCCGCCTCGGCCGGCGTGCCGCCGTCGATCCCGACGACCGCGCCGACCAGCAGCGGGTGGTGCGGCCGGGGGTGGGCGGCCACCAGGTCGTCGAGCACGGCGGACGGCCACGCGACCCGGGCCGCGCGCAGAGCCGCGCGCCCCTGCGCCCGGGACGCCTCGCGCTGCGCGGCCGACGGCGTGCGGGCGTCCAGTTCGGCGTCCAGCAGGGGGAACGGCGCGTCGGCACGGACCGCCGCGGCGGCGAACGCGGCCGCCACCAGGCCGGCCGTCCGCAGCCGCCCGTGCAGGAACGGCGCGAGGTCGGCCACGCCGGTGACCAGGCCGCGCGCGACGGCCTCCTCCAGCCCGCCGGAGTGCACGTGCCCGCCGCCGGGGAACCGCGCGTCGGCGAGGGCGAGTGCGGCGAGCGACGGCATCAGAAGAGGAAGTAGCGCTGCGCCATCGGCAGCTCGGACACCGGGGCGGGCTCGACCAGCTCGCCGTCGATGCGCACCGCGAACGAGTCCGGGTCGACCCGCACGTCCGGGGTGGCGTCGTTGGCGACCATGTCGGCCTTGAACACCGAACGGGTGCCGGCCACCGCGAGCGCCGGTTTGACGAGCCGCAGGCGGTCCAGGCCGGCGTCGAGCGCGGCGGCGGCCACGAAGTTCCGGCTGGTCTCGGCGGCCACCAGCGGCGCGGCCCCGAACATCGGGCGGGGGAGCACCGGCTGCGGCGTCGGGATGGAGGCGTTGGCGTCGCCCATCTGCGCCCACGCGATGAACCCGCCCTTGAGCACCAGCTCGGGACGCACCCCGAAGAACTTCGGCTCCCACAGCACGAGGTCGGCGAGCTTGCCCACCTCGACGGAGCCGATCTCGTCCGCCATGCCGTGCGCGAGCGCCGGGTTGATCGTGTACTTGGCCACGTAGCGCCGGGCCCGGAGGTTGTCGGCGCGGCCGTCGCCCGGCAACGCGCCGCGGGCGGCCTTCATGACGTGCGCGGTCTGCCAGGTCCGGATGATCACCTCGCCGATGCGGCCCATGGCCTGGGAGTCCGAGCTCATCATCGAGATCGCACCGATGTCGTGCAGGACGTCCTCGGCCGCGATCGTGCTGGGCCGGATGCGGCTCTCGGCGAAGGCGAGGTCCTCGGGCACCCCCGGGTTGAGGTGGTGGCAGACCATGAGCATGTCGAGGTGCTCGTCGATCGTGTTGACGGTGTGCGGCCGCGTCGGGTTCGTCGACGACGGCAGCACGTTCGCCTGCGCGACCACCTCGATGATGTCCGGCGCGTGCCCGCCGCCCGCGCCCTCGGTGTGGAAGGCGTTGATCGAGCGGCCGCCGATCGCCGCGAGCGTCGACTCGAGGAAGCCGGCCTCGTTGAGCGTGTCGGTGTGGATCGCCACCTGCACGCCGGACTCGTCGGCCACGCGGAGGCAGGCGTCGATGGCGGCTGGGGTGGTGCCCCAGTCCTCGTGCAGCTTGAACCCGCCCGCCCCGGCCCGCAGCTGCTCCCACAGCGCGTCGGAGCTGGTGGTGTTGCCCTTGCCCATCAGCAGCACGTTGACGGGCCGGTGGTCCAGCGCCTGCAGCATGCGGCCGATGGCGCGCGGCCCCGGCGTCACGGTGGTGGCCTTGGTGCCCTCTGCCGGGCCGGTGCCGCCACCGGCCAGCGTCGTGATCCCGGCGGAGAGCGCCGTGTCGACCAGGCCGGGCGTGATGAAGTGGACGTGGACGTCGATGCCGCCCGCCGTGAGGATCCGCCCGTTCCCGGCGATCACCTCGGTGGACGGGCCGATGACCAGCGCCTCGTCGACGCCGTCCATCGTGTCCGGGTTGCCGGCCTTGCCGATCCCGACGATCCGCCCGTCGCGCACGCCGACGTCGGCCTTCACCACGCCCCAGTGGTCGAGCACCACGGCCCCGGTGATCACGAGGTCCGGGGCGCCCTCGGCGCTGGTGCGGGTGGACTGGCCCATCGACTCGCGGATCACCTTGCCGCCGCCGAACAGCACCTCGTCGCCGGACGCGGCGCCCCGGCTGCGGTCCTCCGTCACCTCGACGAGGAGGTTCGTGTCGGCCAGCCGGATCCGGTCACCGGCGGTCGGGCCGAAGAGGTCGACGTAGCGGCCGCGCTCGATCGAGGTCACGACGCGGGTCCCCGTTCGTCGAGGGCGCCCGCGTGCTCGGGCCGCAGGCCGGGCACCCGGCGGGCCCCGGCGAGCGGCACGAGCCCGACCTCCCGCTCGACGCCCGGCTCGAACCGGACGGACGTGCCGGCGGGGATGTCGAGGTGCCGGCCCCACGCCGCGGCGCGGTCGAACTCGAGCCCGGGGTTCACGGCGGCGAAGTGGTAGTGCGAGCCGACCTGCACGGGCCGGTCAGCGGTGTTGGTGACCACGAGCGTCGTGCGCTCACGGCCCGGGTTCAGCTCCACGGGCTCCACGCCGGGGAGCACCTCGCCGGGGACCATCAGACGATCGGGCTGTGGACGGTGACGAGCTTCGTGCCGTCCGGGAAGGTGGCCTCGACCTGCACCGAGTCGAGCATCTCGCCCACGCCGTCGAGCACGTCGTCCCGCGAGAGGACTTCCCGTCCGCTCGACATGAGCTCGCCGACGGTGCGTCCGTCGCGCGCGCCCTCCAGCACGTGGTCGGTGATCAGCGCGACCGCCTCCGGGTGGTTCATCCGCAGCCCGCGCGCCTTGCGGGCCCGCGCGACGTCGGCCGCGACGTGGACGAGCAGCTTGTCGCGCTCCTGGGGGCTCAGGTGCATGGGGCCATCCTCACCGCCGATTGTTACTCGGATGCTGCGAACATGTTTCCGGGGCGGACGCCGTGACCCACCGCGTGCACCTGCACCCGGCGCCCGTCACCTGGTCGTGAGAGGGTCACCCGATGAGCGAGCCAACGCACTGGGGCCCGCCACGTTTCGATGCGGCTCCCCGACCGACAGCTCCCTACCCCACGGCGCCCCGCCCTGCGGGCCCGCCTCCCCCGATGCACGACAGGACGGCGTTCCTCCCCACCACGCCGATCCCCATCGTGCGGGCGGAGATCCCCCGACGCCCCGCGCCCCGCCCGGCCGCCGACGACTACGGCGACGATTACGACGACGAGTACTCGTCCCCGCGGCGGCGCACCCGCGGACAGGTCCTCTCCGGACTGGTGCTGCTGGGCGCACTGGTCGTGTCGGCGCTGACGTACTACCTGACTTACGAGACGCTCGCGTCGGTCCACCTGACCTCCAGCGGCACCCTCGGGGGCGCCGGGGGCCAGGTGATGAGCCTGGGCGGGGTGCTGCTCGGCGCCCTCGTGGTGTTCCTGCTGGCGGTGATCGCCCTCGTGATCGCCCGCCCCAAGCTCCTCGCCGGGCTCGGGTTCGCCGCGTCGCTGCTACTGCCGGTCGCCGCGCTCGTCATGGGGCTCTGGTACGGCGGCTCGGTGCTGAAGCAGAACGTCGAGGGCGAGATCGCGAACGCCGGCCCGAAGGTCGCGGCGCAGGGCGCCGCGGCCGTCGGCGACGCGATCGTCGACGAGCTGCAGCGGCACGGGATCGACGCCGGACCGGTGCGGGACCTGATCAGATCGGTCGTGGGGTAGGGCCGACCGCACACATCGAGCCGGCACGGCACACACGCCGGGCGGTCTGTGCGGTCCCTGCTCGAGTTGTGCGGTCGGACGCTGTCGCTAGATCGCCATGGCCGACCGCACGTCGGTGACCGAGTCGGCGCCGCCGCGGCCCTCCGCCGTCACCCGGCCCGAGGTGAGCACGTAGTAGTGGTTGGCGGCGTCCAGTGCGAAGCCGACGTGCTGCTCGACCAACAGCACCGAGAGACCGCCGCGGCGGGCGAGCGCGCGGATCGCCTCCTCGATCTCCGCCACCACGGACGGCTGGATGCCTTCGGTCGGCTCGTCGAGGATCAGCATCCGCGGCTGGGTGATCAGCGCGCGGGCGATGGCGAGCTGCTGGCGCTGCCCGCCCGACAGCAGCCCGGCGCGGCGGGCGAGCAGGTCCTTCAGCGCGGGGAACAGGTCGAGCGCCTCGTCGAGCAGCCCCTTCCCATGCGGCCTCGTGTCGGCCACGACCTGCAGGTTCTCCAGCGTCGTCAGCTGCCCGAAGGACTGCTGCCCCTGCGGCACGTACGCCAGCCCCCGGCGCACGCGCTGGTGCGGCGGGATGCCGGTGACGTCCTCGCCGTCCAGCAGGACGCGGCCCGACCGCGCCGGCAGCAGCCCGACCGCCGCCCGCAGCAGGGTGGTCTTGCCCGCACCGTTGTGGCCCATGACGGCGACCACGGCGTCGGCGGGCACCTCGACCGTGACGCCGTGGATCACCGAGGTGCGGCCGTAGCCGACCTCGACATCGGTCATGCTGAGCACTAGGAAACCTCCCCGAGCACCGTCTCGACCTCGGCCCGCGAGTGGCCGGCCGGGCCCGAGGTAGACCTCCTGCACGCGCGGATCGGCCTGCACCTCACCCACGCTGCCCTCGGCGAGCACCTTTCCGGCGTGCAGCACGGTGACGGAGTCCGCGAAGGAGCGCATGAAGTCCATGTCGTGCTCCACCACCACGACGGTCCGGTCGGCACCGATGCGCCGCAGCAACCGCCCCGTCTCCTCCTTCTCCTCCGCGCTCATGCCCGCGACGGGCTCGTCGAGCATGAGCAGCCGGGCGTCCTGCACGAGCACCATGCCGATCTCCAGCCACTGCTTCTGGCCGTGCGCGAGCACGCCGGCCGGGGCGTCGACCAGCTCCGTGAGGCCGATCGTCTCGAGGACCTGCTCGACCTCCTCCGGGACGCCCTTCCGGCGCCGCAGGAGCGTGAGCGGGCCGCGGCGGTGGCCGGCGGCGATGTCGAGGTTCTGCAGCACCGTGAGCTCCTCGAACACCGTGGCGGTCTGGAACGTCCGCCCCACGCCGAGCCGCGCGATCCGGTGCACCTTGCGGCCGGTGAGCTCGTGCCCGCCGTAGCGGACCGACCCGGTGGCCGGCACGAGCCCGGACACGGCGTCGATCAGGGTGGTCTTGCCCGCGCCGTTGGGCCCGATGAGGAACCGCAGGTCGCCGGGCAGCACCGAGAGGTCCACGCCGTCGACGGCCACGAACCCGTCGAAGCTGACGGTCAGTCCCGTGATCTCCAGGTAGTCCTGCTGCATCAGTTCCCTCCCGACGGGGCCGGAACCGGCTGTGCGGACGGCGCGGGAGCCGCGGGCCGGGCCCGCCGCCACGCCAGCGCCGCCAGGCCGCCGGGCAGGAAGGCGATCACGAGCATGAACAGCAGGCCCTGCGCGTACGTCCAGCCCGACGGGAACTGCTCGGAGAGCGTGCTGCCCGCCCAGGCCACCGCGATCGCACCGAGCGCCGGGCCGAAGAGCGTGGTGCGCCCACCGATCGCGACGCCGATGAGCATCCCGATCGACGGGACGATGCCGACGTCGTTGGGCGAGACGATGCCGACGATCGGCACGAACAGCGCTCCGGCGACCCCGGCCGTGAACGCCGCGACCACGAACGCGACCGTCTTGACGTTGGCCGGGTCGTACCCGAGGAAGCGCACCCGCTCCTCGGCGTCGCGGCAGGCCACGAGCAGCTCGCCGTAACGGCTCACCATGAGCTGGCGGGCCAGCGCGAGCAGGAGCAGCAGCACGCCCGCGGCCGTGAAGAACAGCACGAGGCGGTTGGCCGGGTCGGACAGCGCGAACCCGAAGAAGCCGCGGAAGCCGGACAGGCCGGTGGAGCCGCCGGTTCCCGTCGGGTTGCCGATCAGCAGGATCGCAAAGGCCGCGGCGAGCGCCTGGGACAGGATCGCGAAGTACGCCCCGCGGACCCTGCGCCGGAACGTCGCGAGCCCGAGCACCGCGGCCACGGCGGCCGGCAGCAGCAGGATCGCGAGCAGGGTGACGACCTCGGAGCGGAACGGCTCCCACCACCACGGCACGCCGTCCGACGAGATCAGCGCCATGAAGTCGGGCGTGCCGCCCGGGCCCGCGTCCGCGAGCTTCAGGTGCATCGCCATCAGGTAGGCGCCCATCCCGAAGAACACGCCTTGACCGAGCGTCAGCATCCCGCCGCGGCCCCACGCCAGCCCGATCCCGACCGCGACGATCGCGAAGCAGAGGTAGCGGCCGAGCTGGTCGAGCCGGAACGGGCTGAGCGCGAGCGGGGCCACGGCGAAGAGCAGCACGGCCGCCACGGCGAACGCGGCGGGCACGGCCCAGCGCTTGTTCATGCGAGGCTCCTCGTCCGAACGGTGAAGATCCCCTGCGGCCGTACCTGCAGGAACGCCACGATCAGCGCGAACACCAGCACCTTCGCGATCGACGCCGTCGTGGAGTACTCGATCCAGCTCTGCGCCACGCCGAGCAGGAACGCGGCGATCACCGCGCCCCTGATCTGGCCGATCCCGCCGACGACGACCACGAGGAACGCGTCGACGATGTAGGACGTGCCGAGGTTGGGTGAGATCGAGCCCATCAGCGTGAGCGCCACGCCCGCGACGCCGGCGAGCCCGGAGCCGATGAAGAAGGTCAGCCGGTCGGTGGCGCGGGTGGAGATCCCGGAGGTCTCGGCCAGGGGCCGGTTCTGCACGGTGGCGCGGATCCGCCGCCCGAGCGCTGTGAACCGCAGCGCCGCGGCGAGCGCGAGGAACGCCGCCACGGCGAGCAGCAGGATGAACAGCCGCGTGCGCGGGAACGAGAACCCGAGCACCTCGACCGGCCCGGAGAGCCAGCCCGGCGCCGGGACGTCCACGCCCGCCGTGCCGAAGACGTCGCGGGCGAGCTGCTGCAGCACGAGGGAGACGCCCCACGTGACGAGCAGCGTGTCCAGGGGCCGGTGGTACATCCGCCGCAGCAGCGTGGCCTCGAGCACCACCCCGAGCACGCCGCCCACCGCGAAGGCGATCGGCAACGACACCAGCAGCGACAGCCCCGCGGAACCGAGCACGTTCTGCATGACGTAGGCGGTGTAGGCGCCGGCCATGATGAACTCGCCGTGCGCCATGTTGATCACGCCCATCTGACCGAACGTCAGCGCGAGGCCGAGCGCGGCCAGCAGCAGGATCGAGCCGCCGGACAGGCCGTTGAAGACCTGCGTGACGAGGACGGCCACGTCAGCTGGCCAGGCCGGAGGCCCACGGGTAGGTCTTCAGGTACGGGTCGGGCTCGATCGGCTTGCCGGAGGACCACTCGGTGTGGATGAGGCCGTCGGCGCCGATCTTGCCGATGAGGGCGGTCTTGGCGATGTGGTGGTTCTCGCCGTTGACGGTGACCGTGCCCTCCGGGGCGTCGTAGCTGACGCCGCCGGCGGCCGCCTGCACGGCGGCGACGTCGAACGAGCCGGCCTTCTCGACCATGCCCTTCCAGAGGAACAGCGACGTGTACGCCGCCTCCATCGGGTCGGACGTCACGCGGCCCGCGCCGTACTTCGCCGTGAAGGCGTCGACGAACTGCTGGTTCGTGGGCGTGTCGATCGTCTGGTAGTAGTTCCAGGCCACCGGCTGGCCGACGATGTTGTCCACGCCGATGCCGCCGACCTCCTCCTCGGCGATCGACACGCTGATCACCGGCATGGTGGCCGGCGTCAGGCCGAGGTTCTTGTACTCCTTGAAGAAGGCGACGTTCGAGTCGCCGTTGAGCGTGTTGAACACCGCGCCCGCGCCCGCGTCGCGGACCTTCGCGACGATCGTGGCGAAGTCGGTGTGGCCGAGCGGGGCGTACTCCTCGCCCTTGATCTCGATGCCGGTCGCGGCCGCGTACGCCTTGATGATCTTGTTGGCGGTCTGCGGGAAGACGTAGTCGCTGCCCACGAGGAACAGGCTCCTGACGCCCTGCTCCTTCAGGTAGTCCAGCGCCGGGATGATCTGCTGGTTCGTGGTGGCGCCGGTGTAGAAGATGTTCTTCGACGACTCCAGGCCCTCGTACTGCACCGGGTAGAACAGCAGCGAGTCGTTGCTCTCGAACACCGGGAGCATCGCCTTGCGCGACGAGGACGTCCAGCCGCCGAACACCGCGGCCACGCAGTCGCTGCGGATCAGCTTCTGCGCCTTCTCGGCGAAGATCGTCGGCTCGGACGCGCCGTCCTCCGCCACGACCGCCAGCCGCTTGCCCAGCACCCCGCCCGTGGCGTTGATCTGCTCGGCGGCCAGCGAGAGCGAGTCGAAGACGGTGTTCTCGCTGATCGCCATGGTGCCGGAGCGCGAGTTCAGGAACCCGATCTTGATCTCGCTGCCCGACGTGTCGACGCAGGACGCCGGGGCCGCGGCGCCGGCCGGTCCGGCGGCGTCGACGCGGGCTCCGCAGGCGGACAGCACCAGGCCGGCCGCCAGCAGCGCGGCGGCCCGGATGGCTCGGCGAGATCGAGTTGTGGTCACGGGCGAACCTTTCCGAGGGCGACGGGGCTCGGCCGAACGTAGGAACGCGATGTTTCGCCCGTGATCGGATCAGGTGAACACGATGTGTCCTGGCCCCTCCGGCACGTCAGGGGCGGACGAGCAGCCAGTCGGTGGTGTGCCGGTACCACGTCCTGCGGGGCAGCGGACGCGGATGGGGCACGCCGTCGGCCACGACGATCGTGGGCTCGCAGCCCACCTGGACCGCCCGGCCCAGGGCAGAACCGGTGCCCCGGGGTGCACGGATGGGCACGGGTCGCACCTGCCCGTCGGGAGCGCGGCCGGTCCGGCCCGCCCGCACGGCGACTCCCTCCGGACCGGGGGCGACGACGAGCCTGCGCGCGTGGCCGCGCAGCACGAGCGTCTCGTCGCAGTAGCACTCGCCGCGGATGTCGCGGATCTCACCGCGGCCCACGAGCACGCCGCCCGTGTCGTCGCGGACGAGCGGCACGGGCGATGCGTCCCCCGCCAGCGCCAGCCTCGCCGCCGCGGCTCCGGTCGGCAGTCCCCACGCCGCGGTCGCGGGCGAGCGCCGCGCCGGCAGGTAGGCGATCTCGACGTCGAGCCGCTCGGTGCGCAGCAGCCGCAGGAGCACCGCGGCGAGATCGGCGTCGGTGCCCGCGACCACCACGCGCCGCGGGTCGTGCTCGGCGAGAACGGGGTCGACGTCCGTGCGCCCGGGCCGAGCGGGCAGGACCACCGAGTGGGCCACGGCCGCCACCGCAGCGAGCGGACCACCGGGGCGACTACCGTGCACGGGGAGCCGCCGGGCCTGCCCCTCATCGGAGCAGGTCAGCAGCACCACGTCCGAATCGATCGGGCTCACTGATCGGTTACCCTTCCCCGCCGCGGACGAGGCGCGGCCAGGACTGGAGTTTCACATGCCGGCGATCGTGCTGATCGGCGCCCAGTGGGGCGACGAGGGCAAGGGCAAGGCCACCGACATCCTGGGTGGTCAGGTCCAATGGGTGGTTCGTTACCAGGGTGGCAACAACGCGGGCCACACGGTGGTGTTGCCCACCGGCCAGGACTTCGCCCTCCACCTCATCCCGTCCGGGATCCTCACGCCCGGTGTGAAGAACGTGATCGGCAACGGCGTGGTGGTCGACCCCGGTGTGCTGCTCGACGAGCTGTCCGGCCTCGAGGCGCGTGGCGTGGACACGAGCAACCTTCTGATCAGCGCCGATGCGCACTTGATCATGCCGTACCACGTGGCGATCGACAAGGTCACCGAGCGGTTCCTGGGCAAGGCCAAGATCGGTACCACCGGGCGCGGGATCGGCCCCGCCTACCAGGACAAGGTGGCCCGCGTCGGCGTCCGCGTGGCGGACGTGCTCGACGAGAAGATCCTGCACCAGAAGGTCGAGGCCGCCCTCGACTACAAGAACCAGGTGCTGGTGAAGGTCTACAACCGCCGCGCGCTCCAGGTCG
Source organism: Pseudonocardia adelaidensis (assembly GCF_039543345.1). Lineage (NCBI taxonomy): Bacteria > Bacillati > Actinomycetota > Actinomycetes > Pseudonocardiales > Pseudonocardiaceae > Pseudonocardia > Pseudonocardia adelaidensis. The sequence continues at coordinate 30,033 of NZ_BAABJO010000010.1, forward strand.
ACCAGGTCGTCGACACCGTCCTCGCGCACGCGCGCAAGTTCGCCGACCGCATCGCCGATACGCGCCTGCTGCTCAACAAGGCCCTCGAGGCGGACGAGACCGTGCTACTCGAGGGATCGCAGGGCACCCTGCTCGACGTCGACCACGGCACCTACCCCTTCGTCACCAGCTCGAACCCGACGGCAGGCGGCGCGGCGGTCGGTTCCGGCATCGGGCCCAACCGGATCACCAGGGTGATCGGGATCCTCAAGGCCTACACCACCCGCGTCGGCTCCGGGCCGTTCCCCACCGAGCTGCTCGACGCGATGGGCGAGCACCTGCGCAAGGCGGGCGGCGAGGTCGGCGTCACCACCGGCAGGCCGCGCCGTTGCGGCTGGTTCGACGCGGTGATCGGCCGCTACGCCGCCCGCGTCAACGGCATCACCGACTTCTTCCTCACCAAGCTCGACGTCCTCTCCGGGCTGGAGACGGTGCCGATCTGCGTCGCCTACGAGGTCGACGGGCGCCGGGTCGACGACATGCCGATGACCCAGACCGACGTCCACCACGCCCTGCCGGTCTACGAGGAGCTCCCCGGCTGGTTCGAGGACCTCTCGGACTGCCGGACGTTCGACGACCTCCCGGCGAACGCGCAGGCCTATGTGCAGCGGATCGAGGAGCTGACCGGCGCTCCGGTGAGCGCGATCGGCGTGGGTCCCGGCCGGGAGCAGACCATCACCCGCGAGTTCTGACGCGCTCCGCCGCGGCCGGAAGGCCGGGGCGAACAGGAGCAGGACCGCCACCACGGCCAGCGTCGCCCCGGCCACCACGCCCGCCTGCCCGGGCAGCGGTGGCCGGTGCGGCCAGCCCAGCAGCATCACGCCCGACGCGGCGGCGACCGCCCCCGCCAGGAGCGGTGTGGCCGACCCCAGAGCGGCGTGTGATCGAGATCTGGCTCGGGTCACGGGGGATGAATCGACCGAACACCTCCCGGCGTTGCACCGATCGGCGGTGTGTGAGTGCGCGTGTGAGCCCGGTGCCGGCAGCTCACGTTGGTGTGTCAGCGATGAGGGTAGTGCGCGAGTTGTCGCTCAGGCGGCGCAGTTGCCCGTGTCGACCTCGCGGCGCAGGCTGTTGGCCGCCTGCACCGCCCCGGACACCTGGTCGACGGTGAGGACGAAGCCGGTCTCCTGGTCGTCGAGCGCGGCGCCGAAGACGACGCCGATCACGCGCCCGTCCGGCGCGATCATCGGGCCGCCGGAGTTGCCGGAGCGGACCACGGCCCGCACCGTGTACACCTCGCGGGTGACCTCGCCGTCGTCGTAGATGTCGGGGCCCTTGAGCCGGATCATCGACCGGACCTTGGCGGCCGTGGCCGTGTACGGGCCGTCGAGCGGGTAGCCGACGATGATCGCGTCGTCGCCCGCGGAGGCGGCCTGGGAGTCGAACGGGAGCGGGTCGGCGTCGAGGTCGGGGACGCGGAGCACGGCGACGTCCACCGCGGGGTCGTAGAGCACCACCTCGGCGTCGAGCTCCTGCACCCGGCCGCGCCTGCCCACGACCTCCACGCCGGTCTCGGCAGTGCCCGCGACGACGTGGGCGTTGGTCAGGACGAGCTCCGGCGCGATCACGAACCCGGTGCCCTCGAGCTGCCTCGCGCACGACGGCGCCCGGCCGCGGACCTTGAGCACGCTGCTCGCGACGTCGGCGACGATCGGGCTCTGCGCGAGCGCGGCGTCGGGCACCCCGACCTCGGTGATCGGGGTCTCGGCGAACGGGCTCAGCACGTCCGGGAAGCCCGAGTTGTTGAGCAGCTGCCGCAGCTCCTCGGGCAGCGCCTTGGCCGCCTCGGGCATCACGTTGTCGACCGCGCGCAGGACCTCGGAGCCGCGTACGCCCGCGGCGAGCCCGGGGAAGCTGGCGGAGGCGAGCGGGAGCGCGACGAGCCATGCCGCCACCACCACCGTGATCGCCTGCAGCACCGAGCCCAGCGTGGAGTCGACCTGCAGGGAGCGCTGCCCGGTGATGCGGTCGCGGATGCGCCTGCCGAAGAACACGCCGGTGGTCTCGCCGAGCGCCACCAGCAGCACCACCACGACGATGCTGACGATCACCCGCGTGGTGGGTGCCTCGACGCCGGCCGCGAGCAACGGCGCCAGCCGCACGCCGAGCACCGCGCCGGTGAGCACGCCGACGAACGACAGCAGCGCAACGGCCATGCCGTGGCGCCACCCCGAGACGGCCGCGACCAGCGCGAGCAGGACGACGACGAGATCAACCCAGCTCACGTCGCCCCTGCCCCCACCCTCACGATCCTGCGACCTCCTGGCGACCGGCCCTCGCCGCCGACCACGCTGCGTCGAGGTCCATCACCCGAGTGGTGTCCCACGGACGCGCCCATCCGCCCCTATCCAACAGCGCGGACAATAGGCCCCCGGTGAAACCCCAGACGAGCAACCCCGCCGTGACGAAAGCGGGACCGAGGAACCCGGAAGAGTGACGGACCCGGATCCGGTGGGCCGGATCGGCGAGCTCGGACAGGGGCACCCGTACCACACTGGCCGTTTCCCGCGGGTCGACCGCGTGCACCGCCACCGGGCGCGCCCAGTGGGCGAGCACCGGCGTGACGATGAACCCGGACGGCGGCACGAACAGGTCGGGGAGCACCGCGAGCGGCACCACCCCGTCGGGCTCGACCCCCGCCTCCTCCTCCGCCTCGCGCAAGGCCGTGGCCACCGCATCCGCGTCGCCCGGCTCGGAGCCCCCGCCGGGGAACGCCACCTGCCCGGCGTGCTCGCGCAGCGTGCTGGCGCGCTCGACGAGCAGCACGTCCGGGCCGTGGCGGGGGTCCTCGCCGAAGAGCACCAGCACGGCCGCCCGCCGCCCGTGCGCCGGCGGCGGCAAGCGGTGCTGCACCAGCTCGGCGGCGTCGACCCCTCGGACGCCGGACAGCAGCGGGTGCAGCCACTCCGGCGCCCGCTCCGGGCGGAGCGCACCACTGTCCGGAGCGGTCACGAGAGCCGTTCCACGGCGGCGGCGACCTCGTCGGCGGTGCGGAACGGGGTGGGCGGCTCGACCCGGGCGGCCGTGCCGTCGGCGCGCACGACGTACGACGCGGGCAGCGCGGGCGGCACATCGAGCGCAGCGCGCAGGGCGCCGTCGGCGTCGATGACCGACGGCAGCCTCACGCGGAGCTCGGCGAGCAGCGACAGCGCAGCACGCGGGTCGTCGCGGGTGTCGACCGTGAGCACCGGGACCGCGCCAGGACGCGCCGCGTACTCGGCGATGGCCGGCAGCTCCTCCCGGCAGGGCACGCACCAGGACGCCCAGACGTTGACCAGCGCCGGACGGCCTGCGAGCGCCGCCCCGACGTCGACGGGGCCGGGCGCACCCAGGCACGGGGCGGCCACCCCGGCGAGCGGACCCGCCGGGGCCGCACCGGTGGGGCCGGGGCACGGGATCGGTCCCGCGGCCGCCCGGGCCCCGGCGAGGTCGGCGTCGGAGACCTGCACCTGCTCCACGCTCCCAGCGGCCTGAGTCGCGGGCCCGCGATCACGCGGCCACAGCGCGACCACCGCCACGGCCGCGAGCAGCGCGACCACCAGCGTGGCGACCACCTCCGAGGGGCGCACCCGGAGCTCACCGCTCACGGGGCGTCGGCGTCCTCACCGCCGGCCGCGGGAGGCGCCTCGTCGTCGGGGATACCGACCATGGCGAGCAGGTGGGTGCGCGACGGGCCCTTGACGAGGGCGGCGGCCTGAACCGGGTCGGTGGGGCCTGCGCCGTACGCCGGGCAGTCGGCGGAGAGCGAGCACGCGCCGCACGCCGGCTTCCGGGCGTGGCAGACCCGGCGGCCGTGGAAGATCACGTAGTGGGACACCATCGTCCAGTCCCGCTTGGGCACGAGCGCACCGACCGCGTGCTCGACCTTGACCGGGTCCTCCTCGCTCGTCCATGCCCACCGCCGCACCAGGCGGCCGAAGTGGGTGTCGACCGTGATGCCCGGGATGTCGAACGCGTTGCCGAGGATGACGTTGGCGGTCTTGCGCCCGATCCCGGGCAGCGCCACCAGCTCCTCGAGCGTGTGCGGCAGCACACCGTCGTGCTTCTCGACGACGGCGCGGCCCATCCCGATCAGCGAGTTGGCTTTGTTCCGGAAGAACCCGGTGCTGTGGATCATCTCCTCGAGTTCGGCGCGGTCGGCCTGCGCGTAGTCGAGCGCGGTGGGGTAGCGCCGGAACAGCGCGGGCGTGACGGAGTTGACCAGCTTGTCGGTGGACTGGGCGGACAGGATCGTGGCCACGGCGAGCTCCAGCGGTGTGGTGAAGTCGAGCTCGCAGTGGGCGTCGGGGTGGGTGGCGGCCAGCGTGCGCAGCATGCGGCCGACGCGCCGGGCCTTGCCCAGCGCGGGCTCCCCCGCTGCGACCCGCTTGGCGAGCCGGGCCGCGCTGCGTGCCGTCGCGGTGGGCCCCGTTGCGGTGGGTGCTGCCGGCGTGCTCCGGGAGGCGATCGTCACGCTACGAGCGTACGGAAGGCGTCCGACACCCGGTGACTCCGCCGGGCCCTCGGCGCCCGAGCGGTCACGCAGGGTGGCGGTCGACATCACGAAACCGTAACGGGATGGGAACTCGTCGACCCCCGCGGCGAGTTGCTGCGCGCGGTGCGAGACCATCTGACGCGATATGACTGCCTGGTTGTCCGTCCTCGTGCCGCTGCTGGTGATGTTCTTCGCCCTCGGGATGGAGCGCGTGGAGTCCCGGCTGCGGGAGACGACGGTGCGTCCTGAAGAGGTCGAAGAGCTCCTCGAACGGCCCCGGCCGGACGAGGTCCGGGCCCTCTTCCGGCAGGGGTCGAGCCGAGCACTCGAGCTCTTCCGGCTGCGCAACCGGGGCTCTCGTGGCCGCAAGTCGGCCCGCCGCGACAAAGCGGCTTGACCGGGCCACGAGGGCGAGACCGGGTGGAAGTCGCCCGGTCGGGCAGGGATTTGGACGGCCACGGCGTCACACAGGGTGCGCGAAGCCCCTAGACTGACCGGCCGGTGATCCGGCCGCGGGGCCGCGGCCTGGGACGAGGAGCGACGCAGTGGACGAGGTACTGATCCGCGCAGGGATTTTCCAGGGTGTTGAGCCGCACGCGGCCGAGGCGCTGGCCCAGGCGCTCGAGCCCGCGGAGTTCCCGCGTGGACACGTGATCTTCGCCGAGGGTGAGCCGGGCGACCGGCTGTACATCGTGGGCAGCGGCAAGGTGAAGATCGGACGGAAGTCGCCCGACGGCCGGGAGAACCTGCTCATGGTGGCAGGCCCGTCGGACATGTTCGGCGAGCTGTCCATCTTCGACCCGGGCCCGCGCACCTCGTCGGCCACCACCGTCACCGAGGTCCGGGCCTACACGATGGACCGCCAGGCACTGCGGGAGTGGATCGGGAAGCGGCCTGAGATCGCGGAGCAGCTGCTGCGCGTGATCGCCCGCAGGTTGCGGCGCACCAACAACGCCCTCGCCGACCTCATCTTCACCGACGTCCCGGGCCGCGTCGCGAAGGCGCTGCTGCAGCTCGCGCGCCAGTTCGGCTCGCAGGAGTCCGGGCTGCTGCGCGTCACGCACGACCTCACGCAGGAGGAGATCGCCCAGCTCGTCGGCGCGAGCCGGGAGACCGTCAACAAGGCGCTCGCCGACTTCGCCCACCGCGGCTGGCTGCGCCTGGAGGGCAAGAGCGTGCTGATCCTCGAGCCGGAGCGGCTCGCCCGCCGCGCCCGGTAGATCCCCGACCTGACCATTCGAACGGCACCGCTTCGCGGTGCCGTTCGTCGTTCGTGGGCGAAACTATTGGTACGGCCGTACCAGAACATGCGACCCTGTGGCCATGTCGTCCTCAGCGTCGCTCGCCGACTACCGCGCCGCCCTCACCGCTCCCGGTGCGGCGGTCCCGGTCCTCGCCTCCGCCGTCGGCCGGTTCCCGATCGCGATGCTGCCGCTGGCCACGCTGCTGTACGTCCAGCACGAGACCGGGTCGTTCGCGGTGGCCGGGCTGGTGTCCGCGGGGCAGATGGTCGGGGTCGCCTCGGGTGCGGTCGCCCAGGGCAGGGTCATCGACCGGCTGGGCCCGAGCAGGCCGCTGCTGCTGATCGTCGGCGTGTTCGTGCTGGCGGTCACCGCGCTGGTCATCGCGGTCGAGACCGCGCAGCCGGTAGCGGTGCTGGTGGCGCTGGCGACGACAGCGGGGATCGTCCGGCCCGCGCTGGAGGGTGCGTCCCGCTCGCTGTGGACCACGCTCGTCCCCGCGGGACCCGCCCGATCGGCCGCGCTGACGTACGAGGCCATCAGCCTGGAGGTCTTCTTCATCCTCGGCCCGGCGATCGCCGCGTTCCTCGTGGCGGCGCCGTGGCCGGGCCTCGGCCTCGCGGTGGCCGGCACCGCGATGGCACTCGGGGCGGGGGCCTTCGCGCTGAGCGGGCCCGCCCGCCGCGTCGGACGTACCCCCGCCCACGACGGCGTGTCGCTCCTGGGTGCGCTCGCCCGGCCAGGGATGCGCACGGTGGCGCTCGCCGCGCTGGGATTCGGGCTGGTCATCGGGTCGGTCGAGGTCGGAGTGCCCGCGGTCACCGCTGCGGCAGGCTCACCCACGCTCGGCGGCGTGCTCCTGTCGGCGTGGTCGATCTCGTCGGTGCTCGCCGGCGTGCTCTACGGGATGCGCCCCTGGCCGCGCCCGCTGCACCTGCGGATGCCGGCGCTGCTCGGCGGTTTCGCGGTGCTGGTGGCCGCGATGGCCCTCGTCGGGCCCAGCGGCTCGATCGCGGTGCTCGTGATCACGATGGTCCTCTCGGGGGCGCTGATCACCCCCCAGGTCACCGGGCACTCCCTCGCCGTCGACATCGCGGCGCCGCCCGGGGCGGCCGCCGAGGCGTTCGGATGGGTGATCACGGCGGCCACGCTCGGGATCGCCACCGGCCAGTCCAGCGCCGGGATCGTGGTGGAGGCGTTCGGCCCGCCCGCCTCGTTCGTGTCCGGTGGCATGGCAGGGGTGGTGCTGGCTGCGGTGCTGTGGTTGCGCCGGGCCACCCTGCTCCGGCACCCGGTGGGGTCGTCGACGGCGGTGGCCTGACGGGGTCAGGCGCCGCGCAGGTGGTCCAGCTGCGCGCGGACCGAGAGCTCGGCCGCGGGCCAGAGCACCTGGTCGACGTCGGCGTAGACCACCTCCACCACCTCGCGGGGGGTCGCGTCCGCGCCGAGCCGGGCCAGCGCGTCCCGCACCTGCTCCAGCCGCTCCTCGCGGTGGGCGAGGTACGCGGTGGCAACCGTGTGCGCGTCCGGCAGCTCGGGGCCGTGGCCGGGCAGCACCGCGGTGGCCGGAGCGAGCTCGGTGAGCCGGCGCAGCGAGTCGAGGTAGGGGCCGAGGGCGCCGTCCGGGTGGGCGATCACGGTGGTGCCGCGGCCGAGGATCGTGTCGCCGGTGAGCACCGCCGGACCGGCGTCCGGCCCGGCGAGCAGGAACGACAGCGAGTCCGACGTGTGGCCCGGCGTGGCGACCACCCGCAGCTCGACGCCCGCGGCCGCCACGACGTCGCCGTCGCCGAGCGCCTCCGAGCCGAGCACGAGCGAACGGTCGAGGGCCCGCACCGGCGCGCCCGTGAGCTCGGCGAAGCGGCGTGCGCCGCCCGCGTGGTCGTGGTGGCGGTGCGTGAGCAGCACCAGCTCCACCGGGCCTTGCGCGGCCACCCGCCGCAGGTGCGTGTCGTCCTCCTCACCGGGGTCGACCACCACGCACGACTCCTCGCCCGGCGCCCGCAGCACCCACGTGTTCGTGCCGTCGAGCGTCATCGGGGAGGGGTTCTCGGCGAGCAGCACCGACGCCAGCGGCGTCACCGGTCGCAGCACGCCGTACGCGGGCGCGCTCATGCGGGCCGGCCCCGGAAGCCCGCGGCGGGGACCTCGGTCTCGTCGGGCAGCACGGCGACGAGCCGGCTGCCCTCCCTGCGCACCGTCGGCGTGATCGGGCGGATCGTCCGCTCCGCCGCCGCGGCGAGCACGGCGGCGCTCCCGCCGAGCCCGGCGATCTCCTGCAGGGTCCGCGCCGTCGGCGCCATCAGCTGCATCTCGTCCTCCTCCCAGCGTTCGAGCGCTTCGTCGGGGTGCCACCAGAGGGCCTCGACCGCCTCCGTGGTGTGGGCGTCCGCCTCCTGCCCGTCCGGCACCAGCGCCACGAAGAACGCGGTGTCGTAGCGACGGGGCGAGTCCCGCGGCGTGATCCACCGCGCCCAGGGGTGCAGCAGGTCGGCGCGCAGCACCAGGCCGGTGGCGGCCAGCACCTCGGCGAACGTCCGCCGGCGCGCGACGACCTCGGCCCGGTACCGCTGCAGGCCTGCGGGCGTGCCGGGCCCGGCCAGCAGCACACCGCACTCCTCGAAGGTCTCGCGGACCGCCGCGTGTACGAGGGCACCGGCGAGGTCGGTGTCGACCCCGAACCGTTCGGCCCACCACCGCGGCTCCGGACCCGCCCAGCGATCCGGGTCGGGCCGGTCGCTCGCGTCCACCCCGCCGCCGGGGAACACGGTCATCCCGCCCGCGAACGGCATGCCCGCGACGCGGCGTTGCAGGAAGACCTGTAGCGGGCTGCGTCCGCGCCGGGGTCGGGGATGATCGCGCACCAGCAGTACGGTCGCGGCCGGGCGCGGGACGACCGGTGCGGAGGGCATCTGACGCAGATTAGCTGGCGTCGCGGCAGGATGTGCGCCATGGATCGGCTGCGAGTGGGTCTGGTCGGCGCCGGGCCGTGGGCCCGTGCGGTCCACGCACCGGGCCTCGCGGCCCACTCCGGCACCGAGCTCGCAGCCGTGTGGACGCGCAGGCCGGAGGTCGCGGCCGGGCTCGCCGAGGAGTACGGCGCCCGCTCCTACCCCGACCTCGAGGTGCTGTTCGATGCCGTGGACGCCGTCGCGTTCGCCGTGCCGCCGCAGGTGCAGGGCCGGTTCGCGCTCTTCGCCGCGGCCGCGGGTAAGCACCTGATCTGCGAGAAGCCGCTCGCCGACACGGTGGAGGACGCCCGTGCGGTGGTCGAGGCCGTCGAGCGGACAGGGGTGCACTCGACGATGGTGCTGACCCTGCGGCACGCGCCCGCCGTGCGCGACTGGCTCGCCGAGATGCCGCCGGAGCCCGCCGGGCCGGACACCGTGGCGTCGGCGCGCTGGATCTCCGGTTCGCTGCTCGGCGGGCCGTACTGCACGTCGTCGTGGCGCGCCGAGCAGGGTGCGCTGTCCGACCTGGGACCGCACGTGATCGATCTCCTCGACGCGGCGGTCGGGCCGGTCGTCGACGTGCCGTGGGCGCGGCACGACCAGCCCGACCTCTGGCGCTTCGGGCTCCTGCACTCCGGCGGGGCGCAGAGCAGCGTGACGTTGTCGACGCGCGTGCCCGTCGACCCGTCGGAGATCGAGTTCACGGTGCTGGGCGGCGCAGGGCGCCACCGGCTCGCCGGCCGCGGCGCCGACGCCGCCACCTGCTACGCCGCCATGCTCGACGAGCTCGTGGCCGCCGTCGGCGGCTCCGGCCCTCCGCCCGCCCTCGACGCTGCGCGCGGCCTGCGCCTGCAGGAGCTGGTGGCCGCTGTCCGCGCCGCCGTGGACGGAGCTCAGCCGGTCTAGTCGGACGGCGAGCCGCGGTGGCTGCCGTTGGTGGGCGCCCCGTTGGTGATGCGGCCGATCCGCTGCCGTCGGCCCTCGAGGAGCTCGGCCTGGAGGCGGGCGAGCAGCTGGCGGTCGGCGTCGCTCAGGCGGGAGATCGAGTCGGGGCGCAGCCCGAACTCCTCGCGGTCACCGCCGTCGCGCCCGGACGGCTCGTCACCGGTGTCCTCCGGCTGCTCGCGCTCGGTGCCGGATCCGGTCGGCGCCGGTTCGTCCGCGAAGCGGTGCCGGGGCACCGGCCGCGGCGCGGGACGGCCGGGGTCGACGTCCTCGACGGGCTCCGGCTCCGGCCGCTCGTCGAAGGCCGACGGCGCCATCGCCCAGGTGCCGGAGAGCCACTCCTGCGACCACTCGTCGTCCTGCGGGGCGGCGGCGGGCTCGGGCCGTCGGTCCGCAGGCCGCGGAGCTCCGGGGCCGAGTGGGTCGTCCTCCGGTCGCGTGGGGTCCAGCAGCGGTGCCAGCAGCGGTCGGTGCAACGGCCCGTTCAGCGGATCGCTCAGCGACTCGAAGGCCGGCGTGTCCTGCCGGGGCGGCTGCGCCTCCCGGGGCTCCTCGGGGCGCTGGTCGACGCCCGGTTCGAGCTCGTCGCGGTCGTCCTCGACGCGCCGCAGCGGCGGGCGTTGGTCGGCGACCGGCAGCGGCCGCGGGATCGGGTCGGGCCCGGTGCGCCGCACCAGCGGGATCGGGTTCTGCGCTGGCCGCGAGATCGGTGTGACGGTGGGGCGGGGCCGGTTCGAGCGTGCCGACAGCGGCGTGGGCCGCGCCGGGCGCGAGTCGTCGCGCACCGGGAGGGGCCGGGGCGCCGCGAGCGGGTGCGGCGACGGCGGTTCCGGGAACGACTCCTCCGCGTGGGCCGCCGGGGCCTCCTCGTCGTCCTCCTCTTCCTCGTCGGCCCGGTCGACGTGGTCCTCGCCGGCGTAGCTGTCGCCGTCCTCGAACCCGTCCTCGTCGTCCTGCTCGTCGTCCTCGTACTCGTCGGCGTCGTCGGGGCGGTGCCCCGGCTCGGGGGTCAGCCGCGCCGTGGCGGACTCGGACCCCGCGGGTGCCGGGCTGCCGCCTGCCGGCTGCAACCGCGCGGTGGCCGCGGCGGAGTTCTCCGCGGTCGCGTGGTCGTCCGCGCGCGGTGCACCGTCACCGGGGTGCCGCGGCGCCGGGGACGGCGGCTCGGGTGCGAGGGGGTGGGGTTCGGGGGCGAACCGGCGCGGTGGACGGTCGACGGGCGGGGCGAGCGCGTGCCGCTCCACGGGGGGCGCGGGCGGCGGCGCCGGGACGGCGGACTCGGCCTGGGGGGACGGGCGCCACGGCCCGTCGTCTGCGACGTCCTCCCGCAGCTGCACGGCGGCGTCGAGCGCCGCGGCGTGGTAGGCCGGCACCGCGCCGTCGGCCGGCAGCACCTCGACCGACGCGGGCGCGCCGGCCCGTTCGAGTGCGGCGCCGAGCTGGTAGGCGAGCACCTCGGCCCGCCGGGTGCGGTCGTGCACCCGGACCAGGACGACCGGGTGCGGGAGCGGCCCCGGCGCCGTGCCCGCGGGCGTGAGCCTGCGGGCGAGCAGCACGCTGCAGCCGATGAGCGGGCGGGCCGGGAACTCGAGGAGCGCGCCGGCGACGGGGTCGCTCCCGCGGGGTGCGGCGAACCGGTGCTCGGTGCCGGTCTCGGCGTGCGGCGGCGGGAGCGCGGCTGCGGGCCCGAGATCGGTGCGGGCGGCGTGGGCCGCCGCGACGAGGGCGGAACGCACCGCCGGCGGCAGCACCGCCCGCGATGCGACCAGGCTCGCGGTGAGCATCTCGACGGCGCGGGCGTCCTCGCCGAGGGCGACCAGCTCACGTGCCCAGCGCAGCAGGTCGTCGTCGACCCGTCCGGCCAGCGCCAGCAGCAGGTCGTGCGTCGTGCCCGACGTCGGGTCCTCCACCTGGCCTCCTCCCCTCGTGTCGGTCGCTCCCCTCACGCGCCGACCAGCGCTGTGGCGGATCGCCACAGCGGCCTGGATCCGATGATGGCCGCCTGGTGGTACGAGGAGCGCTCCCCGTGCGGTGGGAGCACCTCCACGCACGGTGTGCGGTCGCCGTGGGCGCGCATCACCCGCTGGAGCGTGCCGGCGAGCTGCCACGGCCGTTCGGCGCCCAGCACGAGCACGATCCGTTGCGAGTCGCGCCACGACTGGCGTAGCTCGACGCACCCCGGGTGACCGCGGACGACCGCGAGCACGGCGAGCGCCGGCGTGTCCACCGCACCGTCGCCCGGCTGGAACGCGGCGCGGGTGGCGGGTGGCTCCGCCGCCGGCAGCACGGCGTCGAGCAGCGGATGAGCCGATCCGACGGACGTCTCGAGGAGGTCGCGCTCGGCGTCGGTGATGCCCACGCGGTGGCGCAGCAGTTCGCGGGGCAGCGTGGAGCCGAGGACCTCCCGCCCGTCGTCGGCGAGCCAGTCGCGCATCCGCCACAGCAGCTCGTCCGGCAGCCGGCCGGCGAGCCGCAGGAGCAGCTCGTGGCTCGCGGCGTACGAGTCGGTCACGACGGAGCCAGCTCCACGACCAGCTCGACCTCCACCGGGACGCCCAGCGGCAGCTCGGCCACCCCGACGGCGGACCGCGCGTGGCTGCCCGCGTCGCCGAAGATCTCGCCGAGCAGGTTGGACGCGCCGTTGATCACCTTCGGCTGGTCGGTGAAACCGGGCGCCGACGCGACGAACCCGACGACCTTGACGACGCCGGCGACCGCGTCGATGCCCACCAGTGCGTCGACGGCCGCGAGCGCGTTCAGCGCGCAGATCCCCGCCAGCCCGGAGGCCTCCTCGGCGCTGATCTCGGCGCCCACCTTGCCCAGCGCGGCCGGCTTCCCGTCGACGAACGGCACCTGGCCCGCGGTGAACACCAGTTGGCCGGAGCGGCGGGCGGGGATGTAGGAGCCCGCGGGGGCGGGCACGGCGGGCAGCACGATGCCCAGCTGGTCGAGGCGCTGGCTCGGGGTGGCCATGGCGTCAGCCCCGCACCGGGCGCTTGAACCACGCCACGAGCTGTTCGGGATTGGCGCCGGTGGTGACGGTGACGAGCTCCCAGCCGTCGCGCCCGAAGTTGTTGAGGATGGCCTGGGTGTTGTGGATGAGCACGGGAGCGGTGAGGTATTCCCACCTGACGTCCGACGAACCGGGGGAGGTCATGACAGGTCACTGTAGCCAGCGCCTCACCCGCTGGGGCGGCCGGTCACGTCCTGCCTCCGTAACCTGGAACGGTGAGTTCACGCGGTTGGCCAGCAGCGCTGTCGGAGGCCCGGCTGCACGTGGTCTCGGGCAAGGGCGGCACGGGCAAGACCACCGTGGCCGCCGCGCTGGCGCTCGCGCTGGCTTCCGGTGGCAGGCGCACCCTGCTGGTGGAGGTCGAGGGCCGGCAGGGCATCGCGCAGCTGTTCGACACGGCCCCGCTCCCGTACGAGGAGCGCCGGATCGCGATCGCCCCCGGGGGCGGCGAGGTCAGGGCGCTCGCGGTGGACGCGGAGGCGGCGCTGCTGGAGTACTTCGAGCTGTTCTACCGGCTCGGCATGGCGGGGCGCACGCTGCGCAGGATGGGCGCCGTCGAGTTCGCCACGACCCTCGCCCCCGGGCTGCGTGACGTGCTGCTCACCGGCAAGGTCAAGGAGTGCGTCAACCGGCGCGACGGAGACGGGAACCCCGTGTACGACGCGGTGGTGCTCGACGCGCCGCCCACCGGCCGCGTGGTGAGCTTCCTCGACGTCACCAAGGCGATGGCCGACCTGGCGCGCACCGGCCCCATCCACAGCCAGGCCGAGGGCGTCGTGCAGGTGCTGCACTCCCCGCTCACCGCGGTGCACCTGGTCACGCTGCTGGAGGACCTGCCGGTCACCGAGACCCTCGAGACCGTCGACGAGCTCACCCTCGCCGGCTTCCCCGTGGGGGCCGTGATCGTGAACCGGGAGCGCAGGCAGTGGCTCCCCGACCGGTCGGTGGCCGCGGCGGCCGGTGGCCGGGTCGACTCCGGGCGCATCCGCGCGGGCCTCGCGTCCGCGGGCATCGACCTGTCGGCCGACGTGATCGACGGGCTCGTGGCCGAGACCGTGGAACACGCCGTGCGCGTGCACGGTGAGGGTGCCGCGCTGGCCCGGCTGGAGGAGGCCACGGCGGTGCTCCGGCTCGAGCTGCCCGACCTCGTGGAGGGCGTGGACCTCGGCTCGCTCTACGAGCTCGCCGAGTCCCTCGCGGAGCAGGGCGTCGGCCGGCCGGTGCCGAGCGAGGAGGTCCCGTGAGCCCCCGCCCGGCTCCCGCGCTGGACGTCGACGCGATGCTCGACGACCCCGGCACCCGGATCATCGTGTGCTGCGGCTCGGGCGGTGTCGGCAAGACCACCACATCGGCGGCGCTCGCGATCCGCGCCGCGGAACGCGGCCGCCGCACCGTGGTGCTCACCATCGACCCGGCGCGCAGGCTGGCGCAGGCACTGGGCATGGAGGCACTCGGCAACGAGCCCGGCCGCGTGGCCGACGCCCGCGGCGACCTGCACGCGATGATGCTGGACATGCGCCGGACCTTCGACGAGATGGTCCACGCCCACGCCGAGCCCGAACGCGCCGAGGCGATCATCGCCAACCCCTTCTACCAGACCATCTCGTCCTCGTTCTCCGGCACGCAGGAGTACATGGCGATGGAGAAGCTGGGGCAGCTCGCGGCCACCGGCGAGTGGGACCTCATCGTGGTCGACACGCCGCCGTCGCGCTCCGCGCTGGACTTCCTCGACGCCCCCCAGCGCATGTCCACCTTCCTCGACGGCCGGATGATCCGGCTGCTGTCCGCGCCGGCGCGGGCGGGTGGGCGGGGCCTGCGCAAGCTCGTGGGCGCGGGCTTCTCGCTGTTCGCGAAGGGCGTCTCGACGATCCTCGGCGGCCAGATGCTGGCCGACGCCTCGGCGTTCGTGCAGGCCTTCGACACGATGTTCGGCGGGTTCCGGGAGCGGGCCACGGCCACCTACGCCCTGCTGCGCTCGCCCGGCACGGCGTTCGTCGTGGTGGCCGCCCCCGAGCCGGACGCCCTGCGCGAGGCCGCGTACTTCGTCGACCGACTCGCCAGCGACGACATGCCGCTCGCCGGCCTGGTGCTCAACCGCACGCACCCGCTGCTGGCCGACCTGTCCGCCACGAAGGCCCGCGCCGCGGCCGACGAGCTGCGCTCGGCGCCGCTGGCCGCGGCGGTGCTGCGGCTGCACGCCGACCGCGTGGACCTCGCCGATCGCGAGGAGCGCCTGCTCTCGCGCTTCACCGGCGCCCACCCGGGCGTGGCCGTGGCCCGCGTCCCCGTGGTGGCGGGCGACATCGCCGACCTGGACGGCCTGCGGGAGGTCGGCGAGCGCCTGGCGGGCGCAACGGACTCCGCGGCCGAGCCCCTGCGCTCGGCGCGGTAGGGGGGTCAGGGGCCTCCGGCGGCGCCACCGGAGGCGGCGTCGGAGTCGTGTCGGGCTCAGGGCGATCATGCTGACTCGTCCATCCGGCGCTGCCGTTGCTGCTCGTGCTCCGCCGCCTTCGCCAGTTGCTCGGCCGTCTCCTCCGCCACCGACTCGTAGTGGGCGGTGCGGGCGTCGTGCAACAGGTCGGCCCACGATGCGACGTCCGGCCGGGCGCGCAGGAGCGCCCGCCGCTCGCGTTCGGTCATGCCGCCCCACACGCCGAACTCGATGCGCTGGTCGAGGGCGTGGGCGAGGCATTCCGTGCGCACCGGGCACGCGCGGCAGAACAGCTTCGCCTCCCGCTGCCGCGCCCCCTGGACGAAGAGGCCTTCGGCGTCGACCGTCCGGCACCGTGCAGCTCCCCGCCAGTTCCACCGGCCCGTCATGGTCGCCCCTCCCCGGATCGTGTGCTCGTCATGACCAGCACAGACGGATTCTCGGAGCCCGCGGTTCCAGCGGAAACCGAGCAAAACTACTCAATCGCGGTCGGGTGATCTCCCCTACTCCGTTCGGTCGTCCGCGTACCCTGGCGCCTCGTGAGCTTTCCGCGCCATCTCGCCCGGCCGATCGGCCTGCTGCTCGGGCTCGGGCTCCTCGCGGGGGTGGTGGTCGCGGGGATGGCCTTCCCGCTGACCGCCGGCCTCGGGCTGGTCGCGAGCGACACGGGCGACAGCGTCAACACGGTTTCGGCCGACCTCGTGGACGGCCCGCTGCCGCAGAGCACCACCGTCACCGACTCGGCGGGCGTCCCGATCGCGCGGTTCTTCGAGCAGGGCCAGAACCGGCGCTCCGTCACGGCCGACCAGGTCTCGCCCGCCATGAAGGCGGCCATCGTCGCGATCGAGGACCGGCGTTTCTACCAGCACAACGGCGTCGACTGGCAGGGCACGCTGCGCGCGCTCGCGGCCAACTCGGCCTCCGGCGAGGTCGTGCAGGGTGCGTCGACGCTCACCCAGCAGTACGTCAAGAACTACATGCTCTACGTCGCGGCGGAGAACGAGACGGAGCGCCTGAAGGCCACCGAGCAGACGCCCGCGCGCAAGCTCAAGGAGGCGCAGATCGCCCTCCAGATGGAGCAGCGGCTCTCCAAGGACGAGATCCTCACCCGCTACCTCAACATCGTCTCGTTCGGCAACGGGGCGGCGGGGATCGCCGCGGCGGCGCGCACCTACTTCAACACCACGCCCGACAAGCTCACGGTGCCGCAGGCCGCCCTGCTCGCCGGGATGGTCAACAGCACGTCGGCGTTCGACCCGGTCACCAACCCGCAGGCGTCGCTGGAGCGGCGCAACCTGGTGATCAACCAGATGCGCGACCAGCAGATGATCGACGATGCGCAGGCCCAGGCCGCGCTCGCCACCCCGCTCGGTGTGGCCAACCCGCTCAACACCCAGCCCAACGGCTGCATCGGCGCGGGCGACGCCGGGTTCTTCTGCAAGTACGTGGTCGACTACCTCACCGAGGCGGGCTTCTCGCTCGAGCAGCTCAACCGGGGCGGCTACACGATCAAGAGCACCCTCGACCGCAACGTGCTCGACCACATGAAGGCCTCGCTCGACGCGGAGGTCCCGCCGCAGCAGCCGAACGTCGCCAACGTGATGTCGGTGGTCCAGCCGGGGTCCGACAAGCACCGCGTGCTCGGCATGGCGTCCAGCCGCACGTTCGGCCTCGACGCGGAGGAGAAGGAGACGAGCTACGGGTTGCCGTACGAGCCGGTCAACCTGGGCGCCGGCTCGACGTACAAGATCTTCACCTCCGCCACCGCCCTGGAGAAGGGCATGGGCATCAACTACCAGCTCACGGTGCCGCCGAGCGGGTACGCGTCGCCGATCTACGTCGACGGTGCGGGGCGCCCGCTCCCGGTCCGCAACTCCAGCGAGAACACGCCCCCCCGCATGTCGCTCACCGACGCGCTGGCCCAGTCGCCCAACACGGCGTTCATCAAGCTGGAGGAGTTCACCGGCATCCCGGACGTCGTCGACATGGCCGTGCGGCTGGGCATGCGTTCGCTCGCCACCACGCCGTTCGTCGACCCGGCCACCGGGCGGCCCACCGACCGTTCCATCGCCGAGGTCACCAAGGCCCAGAACCTCGCCTCGTTCACCCTGGGCGTCAGCCCCACGAGCGTGCTCGAGCTCGCGAACGTCGGGGCCACGCTCGCCAGCGCGGGCAAGTGGTGCCCGCCCAGCCCCATCGAGTCGGTCACCGACGCCGCCGGCAACCCGGTGCCGGTCACCGAGGCGCCCTGCGAACAGGCCGTCGACCCGGGCCTGGCCAACGCGATGTTCAACGCGCTCAGCAAGGACGACCAGCCCGGTGGAACGGCGGCGGGCGCGGCCAGCCAGGTGGGGTGGAACCGGCCGATGGCCGGCAAGACCGGCACCACCCAGCAGCACAAGTCGGCCGCGTTCGTCGGGTTCGTCCCGCAGCTGTCCGGCGCGGTGATCACGTTCGACAACTCGCGCTCGCCCCGCCCGCTCTGCGACGGGGCCGGGTCGCCGTTCCCGTGCCGCAGCGGCAACATCTTCGGCGGCAAGACACCCGCCGAGACCTGGTTCGGCGCGATGAAGCCGCTGGTCGACCCGCTACCGGCCCTCCCGCTACCTCCGGTGGACGAACGCTTCCTCGTGGGCGGCGAGGAGTCGCGCATCCCGGACGTCATCGGCGACCCGGAGAACGAGGCCCGCGAGGAGCTGGAGAAGGCGGGCTGGAAGGTGTCGGTGCGCGAGGTCGACAACGCCGCCGACCGCGGCACGGTGGTCGGCCAGGACCCGAACGGGTCGGCGCTGCCCGGCGAGACCGTCGAGCTCAGCATCTCGAGCGGTGAGGCGCCGCCGCCCCCGGACGCGCCCGGCGACGACGATGACGATGACGACGACGACGGTGGGGACGGCGACTGAGCCGTCACCCGTCGGGGTGGCGCCGCGCCGAGAGGCCCGGCGCTGCTCGATCGGGGCGTCACCCGCGCCTACCATCCGCCCGCGTGACCGCCTGCTCGGATGATGGTTCGTCCGCAGCGCGGGACGTGCCGGCCGATGGCTCGCCCGCGCAACGCGGGTACGACCCGGCGATCCGCCTGTCTCGCGA
The DNA here is from genome assembly GCF_039543345.1 of Pseudonocardia adelaidensis. Lineage (NCBI taxonomy): Bacteria > Bacillati > Actinomycetota > Actinomycetes > Pseudonocardiales > Pseudonocardiaceae > Pseudonocardia > Pseudonocardia adelaidensis. The sequence goes on from NZ_BAABJO010000010.1 coordinate 48,220, forward strand.
TCCCCGGGTGCCCGCGGACCCCCCGCCGCGCCCGCGGATCGTCGACGAGCCGGGGATCCTCGGGCTGTCCCGGCTGACGCGCGGGCGGTTCGGCTCGCGGCTGTTCAACCTCTTCTTCCTGCTGGTGTTCGCCGTGATCCTGATCCAGATGGTCTCGGCGCTCCTCGACCACCCGTGGTGAGGGGCCCCCGAGCACCGGGAATCCCCGTGGGTGTCCCCGGCTACCCTGGCCGAGGAGAGCCGCCCGCGCTCGGAGGAGGTGAGGAGCGATCGCCACCGAGTCCGCTCCACCCCGTCCGGCGGGGGTGGCACCACAGCTGTCCGCGCCCACGTCCCACCGCGTCCGCAGCGTGCTCGCCATCCCGGCGTTCCGCCGGTTGTGGCTCGTCACGTCGGTCGCGGGCGTCTGCGACTGGATGAGCCTGCTCGCGCTCTCCGCACTCGCCACCCACCTCACCAGCGGTTACACGGCGCAGAGCTTCGCGCTCGGCGGTGTGGTGGCCACCAAGCTGTTCCCCGCGCTCGTGCTGGGGCCGCTCGCCGGTGCGCTCGCCGACAAGTTCGACCGCCGCCGCGTGATGGTGGTGTGCGACCTGCTGCGGTTCGCCCTCTTCGTGTCCATCCCGCTCGTCGGGTCGCTGTGGTGGCTGTTCCTCGCCACGTTCCTGATCGAGATCTGCGCGCTGTTCTGGATCCCGGCCAAGGACGCGTCCGTGCCCAACCTCCTGCGCAGGCCCGACCAGGTGGAGACGGCCAACCAGCTCAACCTCGTGATGACCTACGGCGTCGCGGTGATCACCGCGGCCAGCCTGTTCGCGGTGATCACGCGGGTCGGGGGGGTCGTCGGGGGCAGCGGGTCGGCGCTGTCCACCGTGTTCGTGGCCCTCGTCATGAGCGGGGTCGCGTACCTCGTCATCGCGCTCACGGTCTGGTTCCGCATCCCGGAGATCTCCGGGCGCGCCACGCAGCGCAGGGCGGCGGGCCCGGGCCTGGTCGCCATGCTGCGCGACGGCGCGTCGTTCGTGGTGCGCACCCCGCTGGTCCGCGGGCTGGTGATCGGGATCGTCGGTGCGTTCGCCGCGGGCGGCACCGTGGTGGGCTCCGCCACCCTGTACGCCGCCAGCCTCGGGGGCGGCAACGCCGCGTACGGCGTGCTGTTCGCGTCGGTGTTCGTCGGGCTGGCGTTCGGGATGGGAGCGGCGCCGCGGATGGCCCGCCGCATCCCGCACAACCGGCTGTTCGGCGCGGCGATCGTGGCCGCGGGGCTGGCGCTCGTGCTCGTGTCGATCGCCCCGCACCTGTTCGTGGCGATCGGCGCCGTCATGCTGGTCGGCGGCTTCGCCGGCATCGCCTTCCTCACCGGTCTCACGATCATCGGCTCGCAGGTGGCCGACGAGGTACGCGGCCGCATCGTCGCGTTCGTGCAGTCGATCGTGCGGCTCACGCTGCTCGGTTCGATGGCGCTGGTCCCGGTGATCGTCGGCCTCGTGAGCGCGCGGTGGGTCCACGTCTTCGGCCATCCGGTCCTGGTCGACGGCACCCGCGTGGTGATGCTGGCGGGCGGGCTCGTGGCCGCGGTCGTCGGCATGCTCGCCTACCGGCAGATGGACGACCGGCGCACCGAGCCGATCCTGCCCGACCTGCTGGCCGCGTTGCGCCGGGGCGAGCCGCGCCACGGCGCCGGGGTCCTGATCGCGGTGGAGGGTGCGCCGGCCGAGGAGACCACCGATCAGGCGGCCCGGCTGGCGCAGCGGCTGCGCGCGGCGGGTCACCTCGTGGTGGAGCCGGACGGCGGGGAGCGCGACCGGGAGCGCTGGACGGCCGCCACGCGGGAGGCTGCGCTCGCCGGCCCGCGGGCCCAGGCCCTCGCGGCCGCGGCCGTGCAGGCCGACCAGGTGGAGCGGGTGATCCGGCCCGCGTTGGCCAAGGGGGCCGTGGTGGTCGTCGACCGGTTCCTGGCGAGCAGGCTGGCGCAGTTCGGGGTGGCGGCCGACCGCGCGTCGTCGGCCGGTCAGCCGGCGCTCGACCCCAGTGAGCTGGAGAGCCTCGCCGCGTGGGCCACCGGCCGGCTGCGGCCGGACGTCTCGGTGCTGCTCGACCGCGCCCCGGTGGCGGCGGCGCCACAGGTCGGCGGCGTGGCGGGGGAGGAGCACGTGCGCGTGCAACGGCTGCTCACGCGGATGGCGGCGGCCGAGCCGCACCGGTACGTGGTCGTCGACCCCGAGGGCCCGCCCGACGAGGTCGCCGAGCGCGTCTTCTCCGGCCTGGAGCCGGTGCTCCCGACACCGCCCGCCCGGGACACCGATCCGGCGGTGACGCGATGACCGTGTGGGACGAGGTGGTCGGGCAACCCGCCGCCGTCGCCGAGCTCTCCGCCGCCGCGACCGACCCGGCGGCGATGACCCACGCGTGGCTGTTCACCGGCCCGCCGGGCTCCGGCCGGTCGGTGGCGGCACGCGCGTTCGCCGCCGCGTTGCAGTGCCCGCAGCACGGGTGCGGGGAGTGCACGGCCTGCCACACCGTCCTGGCCGGCACCCACTCCGACGTGCGCGAGGTGGTGCCGGAAGGCCTGTCGATCTCGGTGCGCTCGATGCGCCTGCTGGTGCAGTCCGCGGCGCGCCGCCCGGTCACCGGCCGCTACCAGATCCTGATCATCACCGACGCCGACCGGCTCACCGAGAACGCCGCCAACGCGCTGCTCAAGTCGATCGAGGAGCCGCCGGACCAGACGATCTTCCTGCTCTGCGCGCCGTCCGACCACCCGGAGGACGTCGCGGTCACCATCCGGTCGCGGTGCCGCCCGGTCCCGCTGCGCACGCCGTCGGCCCTGGCCATCGCCGACGTGCTGGCCCGCCGCGACGGGATCGACCCGGAGACGGCGAGCTGGGCGGCGTCGGTGGCCGGTGGGCACGTCGGGCGCGCCCGCAGGCTCGCCCGCGACCCGGCCGCGCGGGCGCACCGGGAGCTGGTGCTGGGCCTGCCCCTGCGCGTGCGCAACCTCGGCGACGCGTTCGCGTACGCGAGCGACCTGGTGCGCGACGCCAAGGCCGAGGCCACCGAGCTGAGCGAGAGCCGCGACGCCACGGAGCGCGAGGAGCTCGCCGTCGCGATGGGCGCGGGCGGCACCGGCAAGGGCGCTGCCGCGGCCGCGCGCGGCGCCAAGGCCGCCGAGCGCGACCTGGAGCGCCAGCAGAAGTCGCGCAACACGCGCACGCAGCGCGACGCGCTCGACCGGGCCCTCGTCGACCTGGCCGGGTTCCTCCGCGACGCGCTGGTGGTGGGCAGCGGTGCGGAGGTGCCGCTCACCCACCCCGACCGCGAGGGCGACGTGCGGCGGGCGGCCACGGACTGGTCCGCCGAATCGGTGCTGCGCAGGCTCGAGGCCGTGCTCGCCTGCCGCACCGCGCTCGACCAGAACGTGAAGCCGGAGATCGCGGTCGAGGCGATGATGACGGCGCTGCAGCGCGGCTGAGCGGAGCTCGCGGAGCGAACCGACGACGCTGAGCGGAGCTCGCGGAGCGAACCGACGACGCTGAGCGGAGCGCGGAGCGAACAAAGCGCATCGCGCGGAGCGAACAAGACGACGGTGTCCCGTCGGAGCGGTCCGGCAGAATCGGTCGGGTGGGGCACCCGGCAGGCACGGTCATCTCGGCGCGCGAGGCCGAGGTGCTTGCGGCCGTCGGCGAGCACCTGAGCAATGCGGAGATCGCCGCGCGGCTCTTCATCTCGATCCGCACCGTCGAGAGCCACGTGTCCTCGCTGCTGCGCAAGCTCGGCGCCGAGGACCGCAGGGCGCTCACCCTGATCGCGGGTGAACGCGCGGCCCCGGCGCCGCCACCACCGGCGCCCGCGTTACCGCCCGCGCTCACGTCGTTCGTCGGCCGGGCCCGCGAACGCGCGGAGCTGGCGGCTGCGTTGCACGGGCAGCGGCTGGTCAGCGCCGTCGGGCCCGGCGGGGTGGGCAAGACACGACTCGCGCTGGCCGTCGCGGCCGACATCAGCGACCGGTTCGCCGACGGTGTCTGGTACGTCGACCTCGTCCCGGTCACCGATGCCTCCATGATCGCGCCGACCATCGCGGCCGCGCTCGGCCTCGGCGAGCAGCAGGGCCGCACGCGGCAGCAGACGGTGCTCGAGTGGGCGGCAGCCCGGCGCGCGTTGCTCCTGCTGGACAACTGCGAGCACCTCCTGGACGGCGTCGCCGATCTCGTCGAGCGGCTGCTCGCCCAGGCCCCGGGCGTCACGGTGCTGGCCACGAGCCGGGCCCGGCTGCTGCTGCCGTTCGAGCGGGCGTTCGCGGTGGAGGGGCTCTCCGTCGGCAAGGGCTCGGGCGGCGACGCGGTGGCGCTGTTCGAGGAGCGCGCCGCGGCGGCGGGCGTCGTGCTCGGTGCGGACGACCGGCGCCGGGTCGCCCGGGTGTGCCGCGGGCTCGACGGCGTGCCGCTCGCGATCGAGCTGGCCGCCGCGCGGCTGCCCGCACTGGGCGTCGACGGGCTGGAGGCCGGCCTTGCCGACCGGTTGCAGCTACTCACCGGAGCGCGCCGCGTCGACAGCAGGCACCGGTCCCTGCGCTCCACGCTCGACTGGAGCTATACGCTGCTCGACCCCCAGGCCGGGCAGGTGCTGCGCCGGGTGGCGGTGTTCGCCGGCCCGTTCCGGGCCGACAGCGCGGCCGCGGTGGCGGGGATGGGTGCGCGCGAGGTCGCCGCCCATCTGGCCGCGCTCGCCGACCACAGCCTCCTCGTGCCCGTCGCGGCGTCCGACGGCACGCGCTACCGCACGCTGGAGACCGTCCGCCAGTACGGCGTGGAGCTGCTGGAGGAGGAGGGCGAGCTCGCGGAGTGCCGTTCGCGGCACCTGAGCTGGGCGTGGCACGCGGCCACCGAGCTGCTCGCCGACGAAGTGATCGACACGCCCCGTTGGCGGGCCCGGTTCGACCGGCTCGCCGACGAGCTGCGGGCCGGACTCGGCTGGGCCGTGGACGCCGGCTCGAAGGACGCGTACGAGGGCAAGGTCCTGCTCGCCACCCTGTGCCACCGCCGTGGCATCGCGAGCGAGGCGCAGTGGCGCTTCGAGCAGGCCGCCGAGCTGGCGCCCGACGACCGGTCCGCGGCCGAGTCCCTGCACCTGGCCGCGGGGGTGGCGGCCAACCGGCTGGCCGGTGACGACGCGATCCGGCTGCACCGGGCCGCGGCCGACCTGTGCCTGCGCGCGGGCGACACCGCGGCTGCCGCCCGGGAGCTCGCGCGGGCGGCCGAGCTGTGGAACCGGGCGGCCGGCACCATCGCGGCCCGTCCCGACGAGCTCGCGCCCCGCGCCCTGCTCGACGAGGCCTGGCGGCTCGCGGGTGAGCACCGGGTCACGCGGGCGCGCATCGCGGCGGCCGAGTCGTTCGCGGTGCCGGAGACCGAGGAGTCGAGCGGCGAGGTCGCCGAGGCGGCGCTGGAGGTCGCGCGCGGGTCCGGCGACCTGATGGCCGAGAGCACCGTCCTGGACCGGCTCACCACCATCCAGCTCTCCCGCGGCGAGGCCCGGGCCGCGCTGGCGAGCGCGCTGCACCGCATCGAGCTGCTCACCCCGCAGGTGCTCGACCCGTGCGTGGGGTTCGAGCTGTCCGACGCCCACGTGATGGCCGTCGAGTCGGCGATCGCGTCGGGTGACCTCGCCGAGGCGCGCCGGCTCGCGGAGCGGATGCGCGATCTCCCGCTGCACCGCGAGGACGAACACGTCGCGGTGGCCCGGTTGATCGTGGTGTGCGCGCTGGAGGGCGACTGGCAGCGTGCCCTCGCCGCGGGCGACCGGTTCCGCGAGGGCTGGGAGCGGGCCGGGAGCCCGCGCGTCCCCACGCTGCGGCGTGCCGCGCGGGCGATGGCCACGGTCCACGGCATGCGCGGCGACACGGCGGCCCACGACGAGTGGATGCGGATCTTCACCGCGCTGGTGCCCTACGTGCGCCAGACGCACGACCAGCACTCCAGCGCGTTCTTCGAGGGGCTCATGCTGTTGCACCTAGGCCGGGCCCGCGAGGCCGTGCAAGTGCTGGAGATCCATCCCCGGGAGCTGCGGCGGTGGTACCAGAGCATCTGGCGGCCGTGGTACGCGGCGGCGTGGGCGGAGGCGGCCGTGCTCGCCGGGGAGCCGGACGCCGTCGATCGCATCGCCGCGGTCCGGGCCACCGCCGCCGAGAACGCCGTCACGGCGGCCCTCGTGCAGCGATGCGCTGCGCTCGCCGCCGGTGACCGCCCGGGCGTCCTCGCCGCCGCCGACGCGCTGGAGTCGGCAGGCTGTCGCTACCAGTGGGCGCGCAGCCTGCTCCTCGCGGGCGGGCCGGAGCGGGAGCGGGGCGCGTCGGCGCTGCTCTCCATGGGCGCCCTGGTGATCTGACAGCCGCACCCACGGAGTACACGCGCGCGGAATCCGTGGTGGCTCCGTGCTCCGCACGGATGTCCCCAGGCCTCCGGCGGACGATCGTTCTCCACATGCTGAACCAGCTCCACACCGCAGGCGACCTCGCAGCCGACCGCCGCAACACCCTCCGCGCCGAGGCGGAGGCCTACCGGCTCGCCCGCACGGCCCGGCTCGCCCGCTCGGTCTCCGAAGCGCGGCCGGCCCGCCGCCGTGGCTGGCTTCAGCTGCTGGGAGTCCGGGCCGGGAGGGCCCCGGCGTAGCGGACGGCGAGCGCGCGGACGTGCTCGACCAGCTCCGGCGGCTCGGCGACGTGGAAGTCGAGCCCGAGCATCCCGATCCACACCGCCACGACCTCCAGGCTGTCGCCGCCGGTGACGAGCACGCTGTGGTGCTCGTCGACCGTCTCCACCACGCCGACGGTCGGGTTGATGCGGGCGAGCACCTCCTCGGCGGAGGCGTCCACCTCGATCCTCGCGTGCACCGACCAGCCCGTGAAGGCGACCTCGCGCAGCACGAACGCGGTGTAGTCGCCGCCCGGGAGCGGGTCGGGCCGGAACCGGGCGCCGCCGGGCACCTGGAGCCGCATCCAGTCGGCGCGGTAGGCGCGCCATTCCCGGGTGCGCCGCTCGCGCGCCACGACGTACCACCGCTGCTGCCAGCTCACCAGCCGGTAGGGCTCGGCCTCCACGTGCTCGTCGTCCCGGTAGGCGAAGCGGATGCCGACGGCGGCGCGGACGGCCACCGCCAGCTCGGTGAGCAGGCCGGGGTCGACGGGCGGGTCGGCGACGTTCGTGCCGGTGTTCGCTGGGCCGGTCGATGTGCTGTCGTGCAGGGCGCGCACCCGGCGGCGCAGCCGGGAGGGCAGCACGTGCTCGAGTTTCGCCAGGGCCAGCGCGCTCGACTCCTCGATCCCGCGCACCGCCGTGACCGCCTGCAGGCCGACCGCGATCGCGACGGCCTCCTCGTCGTCGAGCAGCAGGGGCGGGAGCCTGCCGTGGTCACCGAGGCGGTAGCCGCCTCCCGGCCCGCGGATCGTGTCGAGCGGGTAGTCGAGGTCGCGGAGCCGCTCGACGTCCTTGCGCACGGTTCGCTCGCCCACGCCGAGCCGGGTGGCCAGCTCCGCGGCCGGCCACGTGCGGGGCGTCTGGAGCAGCCCGAGCAGCGCGAGCAGGCGGCCGGAAGTTTCTCGCACAAGCCCTCCGAATACAGGAACGAACTGTGCCGGTACTGCTTCTAGCGTAACCACCATGACCAGCACCCAGACGCTCTCCGTCCGCCCCTTCGAGGTCGCGATCCCGCAGGCCGACCTCGACGACCTGCAGCACCGGCTCGAGATCACCCGCTTCCCCGAGCCCGCCCCGGGCGACGACTGGAGCTACGGCACGCCGGTCGGCTACCTGCGCGAGATGGTCCAGCACTGGCGTACGGCCTTCGACTGGCGGGCGCAGGAGGAGCGGATGAACGCGTTCCCGCACTTCCTGACCGAGATCGACGGCCAGACCGTCCACTTCGTGCACGTGCGCTCGGCGGTCGAGGACGCCACCCCGGTCGTGCTCACCCACACCTACCCCGGCTCGTTCGCCGACTTCCTCGACGTGATCGGCCCGCTCACCGATCCCGTGGCCCACGGCGGCCGCGCCGAGGACGCCTTCCACGTCGTGATCCCCTCGATCCCCGGCTTCGGGTTCAGCACCCCGCTCTCCGAGGGCGACTGGACGATGGCGCGGGTCGCCCGCACCTGGGACACGCTCATGCGCGGGCTCGGATACGAGTCGTACGGCGCCCACGGGAGCGACGGCGGCGCGATGGTCTCCCGCGAGCTCGCGATCCTGAACCCGCCCGGGTTCCTCGGCGCCCACGTCCTGCAGCTGTTCTCGTTCCCGTCCGGTGACCCCGCCGAGTTCGAGCGGATGGCGCCCGCGGACCACGCGGCGCTGGAGTTCGCCGGCTGGTTCCAGACCGTCAACGGATACGCCCTGATGAACGCGTCCCGCCCGCAGACGGTCGCGGCCGCGCTCTCCGACTCCCCGGTCGGCCAGCTCGCCTACAACGAGCTGTTCGAGAACTTCGGCAACGGCACGAGCCTGGTGAGCCGGGACCAGGTGCTGACGCAGGTGTCGCTGTACTGGCTCACGAACACCTCGGCGACGGCCGTGCGCTACCACCACGCCGAGCGCTCGGCGGCTCCCGTCGTCAACCAGGGGCCGATCGGCGTCACGGTCTTCGCCGACGACTTCAGGTCGATGCGGCCCTTCGCCGAGCGGGACAACACGAACATCGTGTCGTGGACCGAGCGCCCCCGCGGCGGCCACTTCGCCGCGATGGAGGTGCCGCAGGACCTGGCGGAGGAGATCCGCGCCTTCTACCGCGCCTGAGACATCACCGGGGCATCCGGAAGAAGATCATGGGGTTGTCGCCGGGCCCGCGTACCGGCGACAACCCCAGCTCCGCACGCAGCCCGGTGAGCGTCGCGTAGACGTCCCGGGCCTTCGCGCGGGACGGGGTGAAGAACGGCACGCCCCGCTTGCCCAGCCAGCGCACCACGACCTTCCCCTCGTGCAGCGGGAGCGTGCTGCGGAAGTGGTACACGTCGTGCACGCTCACCGGGATCCCGGCTGGCACGCGCGGGAACAGGTGCTCCAGGTACCAGCGGGCGAACCGGCTGCTGTGCGCAGCGTCGACGAACAGGTAGCCGGTACCGGCGGGCACGCGGTCCAGCGTCTCCTTGATGTCGCCCTGCACGAAGGTCCAGCGCCCGTCGGCGAGGTCCTCCGGCACGTTGCGCACGACGTTGTCGATGCGGTCGAAGCTGTGCAGCCGGCCCGCCCCGTTGTCGCGCAGCGCGCTGAGGATCCACGACGTCGACCACCCGTGGAACGTCCCCAGCTCCATGACGACCGCAGGACGGGTGGCCCGCACCAGCAGGTAGGTGATCTCCGCTTCGAGGTCGTCGAGCTGGGGGGTCATCCGAGCGCCCATCGACTCCGCGTACTCCCGCTGCTGCTTCCCCACCGCGGCGAGATCACCCGCGTACTCCCGGTACAGCGCGCGGACGTACGCCAGGTCGATCTTCTCCAACGGACGGCCTCCAGCGGTCGGGTCGGGCCCGGCCACTGTATCCGCCGGTCAGCGGTGTGCCGGGCCGGGCGACAGGGCACCCCGGACCGCTCGCTACACTGGGCCGCGCACCACCGCCGCCTTAGCTCAGTCGGTTAGAGCGACGCACTCGTAATGCGTAGGTCTGGGGTTCGACTCCCCAAGGCGGCTCCGACCAGCGGTTCCTCTCCGGAACAAGATCCACTAGCCCTCCGGAGAGGAACGCACTCGTGCTTACACCGGATCATGACGGTGCAGTTGCCCGCCCTGCTCCTGCTCTAACCTCCACGCCCGGCGGCTACCTGATCGACGTCGTGATCGGGAGCCTCCACGTCCACACCCCGCATCCCATCACCGAGGCTGCTGCACGCGAGTACGCCCGGCTGCTGTGGGACTCGTTCGGCGTTGAGATCGATGGAGACGTTCAGTGGACCTGCTGACGCTCCTGGAGGACTGGCACCTGAGCCTGCGAGCGGCGAACAAGGCTCCCAGAACGATCGATGCCTACGTGGAAGCTGGGACGAAGTTCGCCAAGTTCATCGGGGACAAGACCCAGGTCAACCACCGAGACATCCAGAGGTACCTGGTCCACCTCGCGGACACCCCACACCAGCGGACAGGCAAGCGGGTTACAGACTCCTACGTCGCTGGCCACTACCGCAGGCTCCAGCAGTTCTTCCGGTGGTTGGAGGAAGAAGGCGAGATCACTCCGTCGCCGTTCCACCGCCTGAAGCCACCCGCTGTCCCTGTGAAGCCCGTGCCGTTGCTGGAGGACTCCGAGGTGCGTCGACTCCTGAACATCCGAGACAAGCGATCTCAGGCCCTGCTACGGGTACTTCTGGACACTGGGGTTCGAGTCTCTGAGCTTGTGTCCATGCGGCGAAGCAACCCGGCTCTGGTTCATGGCAAGGGTCGGAAAGAGCGGACGGTTTACTGGTCTGACTCGACCGAGCTTGCCCTACGTCGATACCTCCGAACCAGGACTGACAACCACGAAGCTCTGTGGGTTGGTGCCAAGGGTCCTCTCACAACCTCAGGCGTCCGTCAGATCATCGAGAAGCTAGGCGACGATGCTGGGATCTCTGGTCTTCACCCGCACATGTTCCGGCACCTGTTCGCCCACAACTGGATGATGGCGGGTGGGTCGGAAGGGGACCTGATGCGGCTGTGCGGTTGGTCGGCCCGGGAGATGGTGTTGAGGTACGGAGCTTCCGGGGCGGACAAGCGAGCTGAGAAGGCATTCCGGACTCTGAACGTCAGCGCCAGGTACTAAGCAGCTTGAGGCGGCGCTGCGCCAGGAGCCACGAACGGATCGGCCCCGGACCCTCCGCGGGTACCGGGGCCTTCTTCGTCTTACCGAACCTGGATGTTCATCTGCTTAGCTGCGCTCGTGACCACGTTGACAGCTCGGTCGAGATCGTCTGTCTTGTAGTCGCCGAGCTTAGCCTGAGCGATCCCCCGGACCTGGTCGGCAGTTACAGACCCGGGACCCTTGGCAGCTTCCGTGAGGATCGCGGGATCGGTGGTTCCGTGCGCTGCCTCCAGCAGGAGGCGAGTGGTAGCGACCATGGTCGGATGATACCGAACGGCGGTAGCTGGTCTAGCCCTTGCGCTTAGCTAGCCACCCTCCTAACGGACGGTGGCGACTTAGCCCTTAAGCGACCGGCTTAGGTCGTAAGCAACTAGCTAGAACATCCGTTAACACATCGCTTAGACCGCCACAAAGACTTTCTGTGTTGTCCGTGTCACATCCGCTGGTGAATCGTGAACCGGGTCCGATACATTGTTGCTGTTCGGCTCAGAGCCCCCGCCCGCATGGGACAGAGGATGAGCGGGGCCGACACTCCGGCGATGCGTATCGCTTAGGGCGCCTTAGCCCGATACCCGGAGACCTCCGAAGGATCGCGGTAGTCCGCTGGCTTCAGCGGGAGCAGAAGCCGTTGATAGTCGGCCTGTCGAATATACGAGGTGAAGCCATGCTTGACTTGACGCCAGAACAGGTAACGCACTATCCGCAGGCGCTAGGATCGAGCGTCATCCACGCGTGCGAACGGGCTGCACGGGAACAAGATGATCCATCGTTCCGTGCTGCCTTGCTCGAACTAGCGGCAGAGATCGAGCCGTTCGTAGTGTACGAGTTCAAACACGACGTCTTCGACGGATGGGCGTTCGAGAACTGGTGGCCGGTCGTCAGAGTCGAACCAGTGCAGGGAAAGCCGGTAGAGGAGTGGCCGGCGTCTGCCACTGACGCGCTTCAGGTGACGCTGTACCTGACGGCGGACCGAGCCCGGGTAGAGGTCTCGTGACGTGGTCCAGCCGTGACGACTTTGACCCTGCCCCTTTCATGTTCAACTAACAGATCGGAGAAGCATGACGAGAGTGAACAACTGGTCTACACCGTTCCGGCCGTTCGAGTACTGGGCGGATCTTGCCGAAAACGAACCAGATTTCCTGATTGACGGGATGCTGCACGCTGCTACTAACACGGTATCGGGTAAACCTACCGTCGGTAAGACTCGTCTGGTCGCCGCAATGGCGGCAGCTATCGCGGGCGAGGACAAGGAGTTCTGTGGGTCTGAGGTCGTTGACCACGGCCCGGTGATGGTGATCTCAACCGACGCGGGCGAGACTCGCCGATGGGGACTTCGGATGCGGGAACATGACATCAAGGATTCCATGGTGGGCATCGCCAAGTTCAATCCGCTGGATTGGAGGTTGTACGAAGGGCAGGCGCGGTCCGCTCGACTGATGATCCTGGACAATCTGACGGGCTCGCTCGGGAACCGGCGCATCGGTGACGACGATGCTGCCCGGGAGCTGTGCCAGCCGCTCGCCGAGATCGCCGAGAACGGCACCACGGTTCTGATGATCGCTCACTCTGCTAAGAACTTTGAGGCTCAGTCCGGGAAGTACACGCCTACCGGCGTGATGGGCTCGACCGTGTATCAGGCGTGGGAACGGCTGAACCTGCATATTCACGACGCGACCGAGCCGAACACCCGCGCGGTCTCGATCCGGTCGAACGACCACGCCAACCGTGACCTTCTGCTGCAAGCCGAATGGGGTAGATCCTCTGCGGAGTGGTCCGTTCTGTCGGAGAAGGAAGACACCCGACAGCGCACTGAGCAGACCTACAAGAAGCGCAACGACTTGTTCGACAAAGTCGCTGATGATCCTCACCTGTCCTCGATCGAGTCGGGTCGGGAGGTTGGTCGGACGCTCTATGCACAGGGCGGGTACAAATCGGAGGATGCCGCGATTAAGGCGTTCCAGCGTGCGAGCCGATCCGTCTGCGGTGTGTACGTGAACGGCCGGTGGCAACGGCCGGACTAGGTGGGACGCCGGGACCCCCCCATTACTAACGTCCCCCCGTGTCCCACTCCTCACGGAGCGCCGTTCAGCGCTCCTGGTGTTCAGGGTAAGAGATGGTCAATGACAACGGGGCCGCTATTGGCCCCGGGACCATCGATGACCACGGACCAGGAGGGACCGGGGGCGGAGGTTTGAGGCTCCGCCCGATGACAACGGTCCCGACCGTTAGGGGCGCCTTCGGGGGGCGCCCTAAGCATGGTTTTAAGACAAGGGCCAGCCTTTCGGGGCTGGCCTTACCAGGTATTAGAAGGGTCGACCCCAGAGGGAGACCCACCGGACCGGCTCAGCTGCCGGTCTTAACCGTTAGGCAGCCTTAGAGGGCTGCCCGTCTTAGGAGAACCGTAATGATCGAAACTGTAGTGCGGCCCGTGACGGCCGCTCACGTTCGTACTGGTGACCGTCTGGTCACTCAGGTGAGCCTTCAGGGGCGAACCGTGTACCTGTATCACCCTTCGGGTTATACCGCGTGTGACGTTGACGCCCTGGTGAAGATCAGTCGGAAGGTCAGGGTGGTTGACCTGGACGAGCCGGGGATCGTCCACAGCTCAGTGAGTGTCGCGTAGTGGCGAGTAAGGGTGAGTCTCTGACGATCACGTGCGCTGAGTGCCACCGGTCCTACACGTACGTCTACCGGGGCGGACCTGATCGCAAGCTCTGTGATCGTCCCGAGTGTGACACGAGCCGGGATACGAAGCTCCGTGCTGCCCAGAGGGCCGGTGATGACGAGTACCCGGTGAACCTCCGGCCGGAGTCGCTGTCCGACAAGATCCAGGGTCGCCTGATCGAGGACCAGAAGGCAGCTAACGACCGTCGTGGCCGTCGTCGTCGACCTGGGCCGGCTGACGCGCTCGAGTCCGGGGGAGATCCCGAGACCGTTACGGCCGTCCAGGAAGCCGCTGAGACGCTGCCGGACGCTGTCGACACCGGGCACTGGTCTACGGACGGTCTGAGCCGGTTGTACGGGCTTACCGACGCGGACCCGTTGTTCGGGCTACCCGAGATCCTGGCGAGCCTGGACACCCGGAGCTCTGGGACACCTAAGGTCAGTCGTCGAGCCGCGATGGACGACGCGATCGTGAAGTGTCGCGACCGGAACCCGTTCCGGCTCGTCGACCCGATGAAGCGGAAGGCTTGTCGGGACTGGTGGCACCAGAACATGACTGGTGCCGATATCCAGCCTGCCCTACTTGACGTTCAGCGCGGTACGCCGCAGCAAAGTCCGGTGATCGGCGAGCTAGCGCCTCACGTCGACACCTGGACGCGGCCGAAGGTCCCGGTTCGTCGCGATCCACTGTCCGGCACCTTCCGGAGCCTGACGACGGGTGACACGTTCCGGCCCGGTCGTGAGTGGCACGATGACGACTTCTGGTCGTTCCTACCCGCTAATGTCCGTAGGTCGACCCGGTGCCACGTTGACCCGATACCGTCACTCGTTCCGTTCGTGTTGTCGGGATAATACATATAGGTAGAAGGGGCAGCTACCCCAGTCCTTAGCGAGTAGCTCGCCCCCGCTCTCCTATCTCCAGGTTCGCCGCTCGGTCTCACGTGCATTTGGCCTCTCTCTGACGCGCCAGAGAGGGGCCATTTCATTTTGGGCGCATGAACTACTACCACTACTACGAAAGGGGAAATATGAGTGATCGAGAGCTTATCGGTCAGGGTATCCGCCGTGCGTTGCTGCGTAAGGGTTTGACTACTACGGATCTTGCTCGTCGGATCGGTGTTGGTTCGAGCACGGTCGGGAAGTGGGTTACGTCTGCCGCCATCCCGTCGCCTAAGAACCTTCGGGCTGTCTGCGTCCATCTCGACGTGGACGAGACCGACCTAAGGGAAGGCTATCCGGACTTTGCGGATGACGCGGCGTGAGCCACAACTACCGGCGGAACGCTCGCGTCCGTCGCTAGAAGAGTTGATGACGTGGTGCCGCTTGCTACCACTTTACGAATGCCGGGAGCTGAGTGAGTTCCTGGCGAAACTACTAGCAGAAAAGGGAAGGCCCGAATGAACACCGTTAAGCTGTCTGAAACGTACGGCTTCACCACGAGGTCAACGTCTGATGCTGCGCTGAATGCTGTCGCTTACGAGATTCTTTCGCTTGCGTATGAGCGTGCCGAAGTGTCGCTCGCAAATGATCCGCACGGAAATGCGGCACACGACCTCGTTAACGAGTGCCTCGTGCGTGCGCTCGATGTCAACAATCTGAACAAGTGAGGAAAGTAGATGACTAACGGACCTGGTCCGGCTGATGAGTTTGCCGCTCTGTTTGGGGCGCAGATGAACAAGAACACGCTTGCTGCGGTTATCGCTCGGAATCTTGCGGGAGTCCCGGATGATCCGGTAGAGGCCGGCCGGCCGGTACCGAACGACGATTTCGCCGATGTCCCGTACGACGAGCCGCACCGGGAGCGTAGGCGGCGTGCGGCCCTGGAGGCTCTCGGATACCGGGGTGCTCGGCTTGACGGGCTGATGGACCGGATGACCGGCGATACGCCCCGGCAGATTGAGACTTCCGCCCGTGAGCTTGCGGAGCTTGCCGGTCCCCCACCGGCTCGACCGGTTGACCCTTCTCAGGGTCGGGGCAACTTCGGCGATACTCCGACATCACCAGAACACGAGTTCCGCGAGATGATCGATACCGTTCTAGGTCCTCGGGGAATGATTAAGCGTGGCCCCATTAGGGCGTTTGAGGCCGGTCCCGAAGGTCTCCGTCGCACTCACTAACAAGCACTAAGGAGAAGTAATGAGCACTAATGAAGTTCACAGGATGATCCGTGCTGTTGAGTCTATCGGCATCACACCGACTAAGGCAGTGAACGAGGCTATCGAACGCTCTGGGTTCGTGGTGAACCGACCGTCGGCGGAAGAGGCTCAGCGAGCCCTCAGGGATGCCGCGTCGCAGCACGACTACGACCAGGCGGTGTACGCGACCGCCGTTGCTATGACCGTCGCTCAGGTTGCGGAGTCCCCGGCGTTCACCTCCGCTCTCAACGGGGTGCGTGAGTCTGCCCTCCGTGAGGCCGTACGGCCTTGGGCCGTGGATGTCCTCCCGGACATGTGCGAGCGGTTCAACAACGCGGCTCCGGGGTTCTCAGCGGCTCTTACGGCCGTTCCTGAGGGAGCGGCGTCCGGTTCCATCCTGGACACCGGCCCGGACACCGTCGCGGCCCTGATGGCGGTTCGTGAGGCGGCGGAGCCTCTACACGCGACTTACGCGGCGTACAAGGCGGTTCTGACGTTCCTCGGGGATCCGGTCCCGTCGGGCCGTACCGGTCCCGGCGCTTCGGTCATCGTCTCTCAGATCGGGAGCGACTTTCCGGACGACGATGCGCTCTGGAACGCGACTAACGACGTGTACGCCTGGTCCATGAGTCACGGTGTGGAGCTTCCGCAGCTCTACCCGTTCGTTCCGATCGTGCGTCGTGGTGGCCGGCTGGAGCTTGTGGAGCCTTCGGAGGCTAACCGGCGGCTCGTGGAGATCCCGGACGCTCGCCGAAACTGACACTCCCGGGGTCGCCTGGTGAACTGATGAGATGTCGTCACTTTGGTTCGCCAGTTGCCGGGCGGCCCCCTACACCCATTCACCCGACGAGAGGAGAGTTAGGTAATGATTACGAATGCAGTACAGCAAGAAGCAGTGTCGCGAGTGCGGCTCAGAGTTCCTGCCACGTAGTGGAGCACAGAAGTACTGTGACGAGCACAAGACAGACCCGATCGTCCGGGAGTGGCCTCCTGGTCCCGATCCCGTCCCGGCAGGGTTCATCGTTCCTGAGGCTGTAGAGGTATCAGACCGTCCACACCGCGAGAACCGGGAGCGCAGGATCAGGCTCGCGCTGAAGCTGGCTAGAACGGCCCTCAGGGCCGGGAACCGGCGTCTAGCGTGGAGCTACACCGTGTATGCCGATGAGGTCGCACGAGGATTCACAGAGCCGCATCCGGACAGGGTCCGCCGGTGCTTCGGTCACGGGTTCGGCCCGGTCCCCGACGGTGTCCGCCTCGTCTAAGAAACTCGCTGGTCAGCGGTGTAGACCCTCAGAGCTATTTCGGCCCGGTACTACCACCTTCAGAACGTGGTTTAGCAAATAGATTCCGCAGGTCAGACGGCCTGATTTGGGCCGCTTTCTGGACATGAACCACTTGCGAGCGTTGTCCGCTCGCTGCCCGTGTTGCCACGGGCAACGCAGAACTTCCGACAGGAGTCGGGAGACCGTCCCTACCCATAGAAGGGAGGAACCTGTCACGCCCCTAAGTCAGGACAGCACACACGGTCAGCATCAGCCGTGAGCTAGTCCTTACTGGCTCTGTTACACACTGCATCGTCTTGTGTACGTGCGCGCCTTATGTGTTGTGTTCTCGTGTCCGACCAGAACGAATCAAGCCAAACCAGGCTAAGTCGCCACGTTGCTAAGATTCGTGAGGAAACTCTTGCTCTTTTCTTGTGTATGGTGCCGAACCAAGGTAATGTCAGTGGTACAGCAAGACGATATGATCCGGACCCCAGGGGAGCTATCCCCTCCGGCGGTCCCTTTGATCGGCCCGTAATGCGCCACTGCCTGTCTGTACGGGTTATGAGGTCGCCTTTTCCGCATCGTGGAACTTCGGCCACGTATGACGAAGAAGTAGAGTTTTCATTCTTCCGCATTGCCGCGATTAGCTCGCACGCAGATCTTCTTCATGGTTAAACAGGTCGTGGCGCATCGACTTCACCAGAGCTGCATGTGATTCCCAGAGTTCGCTGACCGCCTGCCGCTTCACGGTTTCCTGCCTCTCTTGGAATCGCTCGTCAGGCAACCCTGCCAGCCATACAATCAGCATCAGCGATTCTTGTGACTTCCGGACAAACTCGACCGTCGCTATTGCTACCTCAATCGGGGCCAGTAGTCTAACGTAGTTCTCGGTTCCGACAATGCCTCGGTGTAGTTCGTGGAACTTCTTTAATCCAGCTCTCTCTGTCATCCAGGCTTCTAGCTCGAACTGCTTTGATTTGCGCCGGTCGCCTTCCAGTGCCAGGAGAAGATCGCTGACGTGGTGTGTGATTATCTCCGCCGACTCCAGGAGGCTTGCGTAGCTGTCTCGTTTGCGTTCCGTAAAGCGGTGACGGTCCTCGCGAGCCCACAGCTCCCGGTCACGCTGACGCTGGTCCTCGCGTTGCTCTCTATCTCTTTCGCGCTGGTCTTCCCATTGCTGGGCGTACATCTCGCGCTGTCGCTGCCAGTTGCGGTTCTCTCGGCGGGTTGTCCACCACTGAGCAAGAAGAACGCCGAGGAAGGCGCCGAGGGCCGGGACAAGGAACGTCCAAGGTGACGTAGCGGGAGGCACGGACTTACTGTCGATCGTCAGTGCATGTTCGTTACGAGAGTCTGCACGGTCGCACAGCGTTCCCAGGCGCGGGATCGCCCTAGCCATTCTGAACGAGGATCACGGCCCGCCGCGTGGAGCGGAGTTGATGGCCGAGTGATTGACTATTCGTGGACCTGTCAGTCTTTACTGGGACGGCTCTTCGTTAGCCGTTAGCGGGTTGCTGTCGCGTGACTGGTCCAGAACCCGACGTTCGTAGTCCCATGCATCCTCGTCAGATTCCTCTAGCATTCCGTTCTCTCGACGAATCCAGTAGCGACCCGCAGCATCGCGGAACAGGACGATGATTCTGATCGAGAGATGCGTCGCCTGTCCCAGCTCTTGCGTGTCGGTCATCTCAATGTCATGTGTTCCGGGAGGTATGACGTCGTCATGTTCAACGGCAATGTAGTCCACTTGCCATGCAGGCGCGGACGCAGCCACCCATACGTCATAGATGGGGAGATCCGAGCCGTTCTGAAGGACGAACATGTCGGACGTCATTGCACCAAACTTGGCGATTTGGTTTCGGCGTAGCTCGTACCATGCGGCGACCTTTTCGGCTTGCGCTCGCAGAGCGGAATGCTGGGAATCCTCGAACTGTCTGCGCTGTAGCTCTAGGGTCTGCTGTTGGGCGCGGTTGGTCTGTACTGTCGCCTTAGCTGCGAGCCCGGCGAAAATCAGTGCAAACAAGGCGATCGCAGCGGAGACAAGTCGCCGAAGCTCCCGAGGATTTGCCAGTCGTCGGGCGTTAGCATGTGACTCCTTGAACACGAGTTGGGGGACTATGATCCGATGCCGAGATACGACCCGAACGCTTGGATCAGGGTTCCGATCGTTAGGAATATGAAGCCATACGCTTCGATCCGTATCCCGTTAACGGCGCGCTTGCGCTCGTGTTCGGTGCGATCATCGACAGCGGCGATCGCGGCTACATGGGCGGCTTTTGTCTTCTGGATCTCGGCTTCCAGTTCGTCCTGAATCCGGAACATCGTTTTGTGCACCTTCTCAAGGTGCTCTATGAGGCGTTCATTGACAAGGGCGATCTGTTCTTCGACGGAGAGGCCGTCGGGCACGCTTCCCGGTAGGCCGTAGCCTCGCGCCGATGCCGCTAGTGCGAGTCCCGCAGCGGCGCTCCCACCGGCCACGTGGGGTGCGGGCCGTCCGATCAGGCGCCGAACGGACCTCACGATCCACCGTCCCGCATGGATGAACGGCGCTAGGAATCGGTCGTCGGGACTAGCAACGTCGGTCCAGACTTGACGGGCGCCCTTGATCGTCAGAGCGACGCCGCCGAGTTGAACGACGATGCCGAGAAAGAACAGCGCGTACTCCCACACGCGAGGATCATCCCGTGGTGGTCCTCCACCCGATCACGGAGGAGTTGCGTTGCTCCGCCCAGGTGAGCCTCTGCTGCCCCGTAGCTGCGATCGTGCTGGGGCGCCTACCGCCGGCCGGACGGAGCTGGAGGCTGGCGCGGCGCGAGCAGCTTGGCCCGGCACGTAACCCGCGGGTGCCTGGTCTCGATCTCTAAGACGACTCAACGGGCCGCCGTCGGAAGGCGGCCGGACGACTCCGGGGGACACGTGGCTTCGCAGACGAGCAGGATCATCGAGGATCTGGCTGGCGCGGTACTGGATCTCAACGATGCTCTCTCCTCAGTCCACGATGGGCGCGCCGAACGGACCGCGCTGGAGCGATTTGTCCGCATACTGCGGAAAGCTGTCGACCATCGGTCTTTGTGGACCGAGCTAGAAGGTCATGCCACTGGAGCCGGCCCGCTCGACGCCCGTGTCTCCGCGGAATCGTTCCTGATGCTGATTTCCACTGCGCTCGGGGACGCCCATGCCGATCTTCTCGATCGTTGCGGCTACCGGGTTCCCCCGCCTCCGCCGGCTGAACGACTCATCGAACAGACGCGTCAAGCGGTGCTGTGGGGAGACCGTCGGCCTAGATGGGGTAGGCGGCACATCCAGGAGGCGCACGGCGAACTGGATGCGTTCGTCAGTCGACTCGAATCAGCATTGCGGGACGGAGCACGGCTCCGCGGATGGTCATTCCGAGCGCGACAGGTCGGGGTGTGCGGCCTCCTGCTTATGCTTGCCGGGCACCTGGAGCTAAAGCCCGGTGACGATATCAGCGTGGAGGTATCGCTATCGCTGAAGGACAAGATCAAGGTCGCGGTGACTCTGCCTACTCCATGGGTAGGGGATGAAGAAGGCGAAAGCGCGGCACGGGCCGTCATCGTCAACTCGCAGGCTTCGAACTTGGGAGAAACAATCGCTTTGACCCGCTTTGGGGGTGAGGCTTTGGATTATGACGCCATCCCTCGGGAATGGCGGTCCGCCTGGATTCATCGTTGGTACGTAGAGCGGAGCTCCACGGCAGAGTCAGTGCGGGACGTCCGGGAGAGCGCTCGGGCAGCTATGGCTAGCTGGGAGCGAGAGCGGGAGCGGGAGCAGGAGCAGGAGCAGGAGCAGGCAGAGTGGAGTCAATGGAGGGTCAACGAGGATTCACGATATCGAGACGACGGGCGCGCTCGGTAGTATCGTAAAGCGAAGCGCAACGACGGCCGCAGCGCTCGGTTAAGCGACGCGATGGGGCTGGGTAGCGAGGGCTCCAACCTCGCCAACGAGGGTTCGACTCCTTCAGGCCGTGCGGAGAGTCAACTACCTGAGCATCAAGGGTTTTCGCGAGGTTCAGTACCGAGGTCCTTGCGAGCTAGGGTTAGGAACCTATCGTACTGCGCCGTCAGCTCCTCGTATTCAGGCGAGAATACCGCTGGGAAAGGACCGTCAGCCGGCGAGCCTGCTGCACCGGACTGGCGTCGGATCTGCTCGTCTTCGATTGCCCTACGTACGCTTGAGTACCTGCGAACCATCTCACCGACAGATGTGGAAGCTTCCGGTGACCCAAACAGCTCTACACTGCTTGCAGCCGTCTCCAACTCAAGATATGCAGCCTCGAAGTCCGCGTGCTGCGAGTTGTAGTCTCCACGCGAAAGCGTTGCTATCAGCAGCCTGTTCATGCTGTCGAGCAATCGAGTGTTTAGAGTGACCACCGCCGCGTAGGCTTCCCTCCGCTGGTCACGGACGAACTCAGCGTTCGATCGAGCATCTTCGGCGGTGATCTGAGCGCTTGTGGTAAGCCAGGCGGGGAGGCCCGCCCCGACGGCTCCGATAACCGCACCAATCAGTGCTGCTACTGCCCCGAGCTTAGCTGCTGATACGTTGCCACCCTCGCGGCCCCTCCGGCGAGAGGTCATTGCGGCTAGCTGGCGACGCCGTCGAGCAGTGGCTGAGACGGGCAGGGGTCGTCGGATCGGCATGTCGTGTACTCGTGCCGCACGCATGCACCGTTAGCTCAATCGGAAGTGCATCCGCCTGTCGAGCAGCGTCAGACATGTCCCTTGCGGTAGCGGGTGAGGACTCCGACCATCGACCCACCTTGGGCGCGACCTTCGACCCCAAGGCGCCCTGCCCGCTGCGTAATGCTGCCGTTTGTGTGTGTACAGGTCTCAGGTCGTTCGTGACCGTTTAGTGCCCGGCGTGGGGGTTCATGGCCTAGCTAGCCTCCCCCGAGGAGATCTGTGCGCATTGCAGCCTGGATGCGGTCTGGGATGTCTGAGTCTGACACGGTGACATTTGGCTGTGCCCCACGAGCGATATCGTCAAGGTTTGATTCTAGTAAGGTCATAAACTCATGGATTGGCTGCATCACAGCATTGGGGGCTACTAGTCTCACCGGAAGCACGTTTGCATGAAACTCCGAGATAGCGCGCCTCGCCGCTTCTATAGATTCCTTAAGCTCCGAGGTTTTTTCCTCGGATTCCGGATCTGACAGCGTACCGAGCAAGTTCGTCTCTGCAATCAGCAACATTGTATGTGGTCCGATAGCTTCGGAGAGTAGATCTGCATACTTCTCGCGGCGAAGCTCGATGAACCGATGTCTATCCTCGCGCTCCCAGAGTTCGCGGTCTCGCCGCCGCTGTTCCTCGCTCTGCCGTTCCCAGGTTCGATTCTCGCGGCGACTTTGCAGGAGCTGGCCAACGAGGACACCCAGGAGAGCCGCAGCGGCCGCGATAACGGCCGTCCAGGGTGAAGCAGTGGGAGGCACGGACTCGTAGTCGATCACCTGGTTCTGATCGTTACGGGCTCATCCGCGTGGCTGTAGAGCGTGCGCTGGTACGAGCACGGAGACGTGTTCCGCTACGTCAGCTCCGTACGCATCGGTGATCGTGTAGTCGACGCGGCCGAACCAGCGGCCATCGGTCGATCTTGCCCACCGCTTCAATACCCCAGGGACACGGCCGGTCGCCTTCAGGAGACCTCCGGGGACGGGATCGGCTACCGGCCCTGTGATCGGCTCGTCCGGCGGCCAGAAGGCGTCGAGGTCGATCCACACCGGCTTGTCCAGCGGTGGTGGCGGTGCAGCGGTTGTGCTGCTCCACGGCTTGTACGGCATGGCTTCCCCTTCCGTCGTGACGGCCGGGGGAAGCGGCCTCCGTAAGGTGGTACGTCCGGCCCTGGTGATTGCCGCCGTACTACTCCGGCTGAGTCCGGAGCTTCAGAAGTTGCTCTCGTAGGTCGCTGAGCAGCCACCTGTACTGCCCCGGGCGCTTGTCTCCGCCCGGTGTGACGAGGGCCGGAACGAGTCGACCCTCCCGTGCCCAGCGCGCCAGGGAGCGCGAGGAGACGCCCAGGGCTCGGGCAGCCTCGCCGGTGCTCACCAGACGTTCCTCGGCCACGTCTCGGACGCTACGTCCGGCCGCTGTCCCCAGCAGCTCCGATGACTCCGTAGAGTCAGATGTTCCTCATGGTCCCGTTGGCGCCGTTGGCCTAGTCTGGGTCCGTGGCGTTTTGGTGGACAGGGACTCCGGGAGGCGGTTGCGCTATGGGCGAGGCAGCGGACGAGGCGGACGCACGGCTAGAGATCGCTAAGGCGCAGGGCCGGGCATCGGTCAACTTCCACGAGCGGAGCGGCCGGTACCGCTGGACCGTCGTTCTCGACGGCGGCAAGTCGTCGCACGGGTGGGCTGACACGCCCGAGGACGCGTGGTGGTTCGTCAAGGAGGCCGTGAACCGACCGTTCCGGGGGCAGAGCTATCAGCGGGCGCCGCGTGGCCTGTTCGGGCTGCCGCCCACGTAGGTGGAACGTCTAGGAGGGGTTGTGGAAGACGCGTGGGTGGAGAAGGTCGAACCGGAAGGCGGTAGGTGGCGCTGGACCCGTATGAAGCCGGTTCGCTCTGGCGACTTGACCGCCGAATGGTCCGTCACCCATCAGGGCCTGGCGGACACCGAGGAGAAGGCATGGGCCGCGGTCCGCCTCGAACGAGCGGGACGGAGGGTGTTCATCTCGAAGGGGAGGGACACCGGGTTCAAGCTTGTGCCAGAAGGGGTTCACCCGTTCGACGTGGTCGACGCGTGCGGGGCTACTGAGTTCGGGTTCGATCCGGAGGCGTTCGGGCTTCCTCCTGACTACCTCAGCCGTCCCCACCGCTGGCCACCCGGCTAGCTGCACCGCAGCTCGCGCCGGCCCGCCCAGGTGCGGAGGCTTCTCAGGTCAGCTCGCCAGGAACGCACTCGTGGTAATCTCCGGGCGATCCGGAGATGTTCCTCCTGGTCAGCGTCGTGAAGACCTACTAGCACTCGTAATGCGTAGGTCTGGGGTTCGACTCCCCAAGGCGGCTCCACAGCTCACCAGCGCGTTCCCTGATGGACCCTCGTGCGAGGCCTTCCAGGGGAGCTGTTCGGGTGGCAGTTCCACTGCTCACTCGCCCCACAGCGCAGCTCCCATCCGGCGCGCCGCATCCCTGGTCATCTGGTCCCCGACGTGGGTGTAGGCCTCGGTCGTGCGGACGTCGGAGTGGCCGAGGATGCGTTGGATCGCGCGGACGTGGACGCCCTGCTCCAGCAGCAGCGTTGCCGCCGTGTGCCGCCCGTCATGTACCCGCACGTGCCGAACGCCGGCGCGCTGCAACAGCTCGCCCCACTCGGCCCGGTCCGCACGAGGATCGATGGGACGACCGTTCGGCTGGCAGAACACGAGGTCCCAGTCCTCCCATGCGGACCCTGCCGCCGGTCGCTCCTCGTTCTGGAGCGCACGATGTCTCCGGAGCGCTGTGACCAGCTCGGCGGGCAGCGTGTCTTCGGCTACTACCCGGTGGAGAAGCATGACGTGCAACGTGACGGTGAGCGCACCGCGATCTGGGACCTCATGGGCAAGGACGCCGTGCTGTTCCACCACGCGGCCGACGTCGACCCGGAGTCGATGGATTCGCAGTACGTCCGCCAGTCCCGGGCTTGGTTCGACATCCTGCGAGCAGTCGTAGTGTCCTTCGGCCCCGTGGGTCCACGCGGCTGCCGAATCTGCCTCTGAGCGATCAAGGCGCCGCCTCCGGCGGCGCGCGCCAAGACCTTGATCCGGGACAGCGGCTGGCAGTGGCCTGCACGCCGACCACAGCCCGGCAGGGCAAGCCTCGCGCCGCGAGGAGATCACTAGCGGAGCATCGCCAGGGTTCTGGCGAGGCTTGACCCTCGACCTACAGCAGGGTGGAGAGTGCAGGTCGCGAGCATCGAGCAGGAGAGGCGCAAATGGAAGACGAGGTGATGAACCGCGTGACTGCTGCTGTGCAAACCGGGCAGGCGGGCAATCGAACAACTGCCAGGAAGGACCTGGAGGCAATCTGGACCGAGGTCGAGCAGCGCGGTGGAGACGCCTTCCACCGCTGTGTGATCGCGCACTTCTTGGCCGATCTCCAGGACGATGACCGAGACGAGCTGATGTGGGACGAGCGTGCACTGGCGGCTGTTGCCGGTGTAACCGACGAGCGGGCGCAGGAGTACGACAAGTCGTTGCAGGTTCGAGGGTTCATGCCGTCGCTGTACCTGAGCCTCGCGGATGATCATCGGCGGCTCGGTGATACGAACCGCGCCCACGAGTTTCTCAGCAAGGCCCGGACCGTGAGCGATGCGCTCGGCGATGACGAGTACGGCGAACTAGTCAAGAGCGGCCTGGAGAAGATCACCCGAGCGCTGGCCGACGGCTCAACCGATCGGCTTCCCAGCCACTGACGCACGCTCCGCACCTCAAAAGGCGCCGTCGGGGCGAGCTCTTTGTGTCTCTGCTGTTCGGCCTGGTCATGGGCAGACTCGCGCTCCGCCGAATGGATCCTGCGCAAGGACCTACGTCCCCGGGGGTCGGTGCTGTGCCCAGGCCCTGTCTGTGAGCAGTTCGGGTAGCAGTTCGCTGCTGTCCGCAGGGGTTCGGCCCCGGTTCGCTCTCGCTCCTCGCCTGGGAACCGGCTCGCCTCGAACCAGGCTGAACGGCTCTCGCCCTGCCCCGTAATGCGTAGGTCTGGGGTGGTTCGACTCCCCAAGGCGGCTCCACTCTCGGCGAGCACGCCGCAGCGGCTCGATCAGCAGCTCGGCGCACTCCCGGGTCGAATCCGCCCGCTGTCGTGCCAGCGCGCTGATCATGTCGCAACCTCGCTTCCGGTGGCCCGTCCCGTGGACGCGATCCGTCGAGCACGTAACGGCGGGTGGTTCCCGGACGAGACCCGAGTTGCCCCCCAACCCCGTGCGGCGCCGCGACAGCTCCCCCCTGAGCGGCCGCCGTTCTCCCGAGGAGTTCCGCGCGTGCCGCGTTCCGTTCGTGCTCTGGCCGCCGCCGGTGCCGTCGTCGTCGGGGTGCTCGCCGGCGGCACCGCCTACACCGCCTCCGTTGCCCGGTCCTCCGACGGGACGGGCGTCGATCCGGCCACGGACGTGATGGCCCCGGACGACCGCGCGGGCGTCCGCATGGCCGACTACGTCGTCACCACCACGCCGAGCGCGATGCCGGCACCGACCACGCCTGCGCGACCGACCAGACCGGCGGAGACCACACGACCGCCTGCACCCGTCGAACCGGCTCCGGCGCCGGGCTGAGGCGGCTACGCTCGACGACCGGCGGCTCGAGGAGGAGCGGGAACATGACGCCGGACGACCTTGCCGCGGTTCTCGGTGGGATGCCGCACGCCACGGTCGACGAGCCGTTCGCCGAGGGTGTGCCGGTGTACAAGGTGGCAGGCAAGGTCTTCGCCATCTTCCAGCAGCACGCCTCGCCACCCGACGTCACGTTGAAGTGCGACCCGGAGCTGGCGCGCCAGCTCCGGGAGCAGTACCGGTCGGTCGTCCCGGGCTACCACGTCAACAAGAGGCTGTGGAACACGATCAGCCTGGACGGTGACGTCCCCGACGACGATCTCCTGGATCTCGTGCACCACTCCTACGAGCAGGTCGTCGCCGGGCTGCCCGCGCGCACCCGCGCAGCCCTGCAGTCGGGTTCCTAGCCGCGGCCGGGCCTCTCTCCCCGCGAAGGGCGTGGTTCTCACCACTCGCACGGTTCCGGGATCGATTCGGGTCGCGCGCACGGGGACAGGACGGGCCCGGCGCCCGTAGCGTCATCGATTTGTCCAGGTCACGTGTGTGCGGGAGGCATCGGTGGTACGTCCACGTCCGGCAGCTGGCGGATCCACGGTCGCCCAGCGCGCCCAGCTCGTGTTCGACTTCGCGGACGGGAGCCGCGAGCAGGTCGACCTGCTCGGTGGCAAGGGCGCGAACCTCGCCGAGATGACGAAGCTCGGTCTGCCCGTCCCACCGGGGTTCACGATCACCACCGAGGCCTGCCGGTACTACCTCGCCCAGGGCGAGGAGCCGCAGTCGCTGCGGGTGCAGGTCACGATGGCGCTGCGCAGGCTTGAGGACCAGCTGGGCCGCCGCCTCGGCGACGTGCAGGACCCGTTGCTGGTCTCGGTGCGCTCCGGGGCGAAGTTCTCCATGCCGGGGATGATGGAGACCGTTCTCAACGTGGGCCTGAACGACTACTCCGTGAAGGGGCTCGCCGACGCCGCCGGCGACGAGCGCTTCGCGTGGGACTCCTACCGGCGGCTCATCCAGATGTTCGGCAGGACGGTGCTGGGCATGCCCGGTGCCCTGTTCGAGGACGCGCTGGAGGCGGCGAAGCGGCGCACGGGCGCGCGCACCGACGTCGAGCTGCCCGCGGAGGAGCTCACCGCGCTCGTCGAGTCGTTCAAGCAGGTCGTGGCCGCCCACACCGGGCGCGAGTTCCCCCAGGACCCGCGGGAGCAGCTGGACATGGCGATGCGGGCGGTCTTCGACTCCTGGAACACCGAGCGGGCCCGGATCTACCGCAGGCGCGAGCGCATCCCGCACGACCTCGGCACCGCGGTCAACGTCTGCGCGATGGTCTTCGGCAACCTCGGCGAGACGTCCGGCACCGGGGTCTGCTTCACCCGCGACCCGGCCACCGGCAAGCCCGGCGCCTACGGCGACTACCTGGGCAACGCCCAGGGCGAGGACGTCGTCGCCGGCATCCGCAACACGCTCTCGCTCGAAGATTTCGCCCGGCTCGACCCGGCGTCGCACGCCGAGCTCACCCAGGTGATGCGGCGGCTGGAGACGCACTACCGCGACCTGTGCGACATCGAGTTCACGGTCGAGCGCGGCAAGCTGTGGATCCTGCAGACCCGCGTCGGCAAGCGGACCGCGGCCGCGGCGTTCCGCATCGCCACCCAGCTGATCGACGAGCGCCTGATCACCGAGGACGAGGCGCTGCACCGCGTCACCGGGGAGCAGCTCGGGCAGCTGCTGTTCCCGCAGTTCGACGCCGACGCGCAACGCGAGCTGCTCACCCGCGGCATGGCGGCTTCGCCGGGTGCCGCCTCCGGGAAGCTGGTGTTCGACTCGGCCACGGCCGTCGAGTGGGCCGGGCGTGGCGAGGACGTGCTGCTGTGCCGCCGCGAGACCACCCCCGACGACCTGGCCGGCATGGTGGCCGCCGCCGGCGTGCTGACCAGCCGTGGCGGCAAGACGTCGCACGCGGCGGTCGTCGCCCGCGGCATGGGCCGCACCTGCGTGTGCGGGGCCGAGGAGCTCGACATCGACGTCGAGACCCGCACGGTGAAGGTCAACGGCACCACCCTCACCGAGGGCGACGTCGTCTCGATCGACGGCTCCACCGGTGAGGTGTTCACCGGCCGGTTGCCCGTCGTCGCGTCGCCGGTCGTCAACTACCTGGAGCGGGGCCTCGACGCGGCGCTCGCCGAGGCCGACCCGGAAACCGCCGACCTCGTGCGTGCCGTCGACCGGCTGCTCCGCCACGCCGACCGCACGCGGCGGCTGCGCGTGCGCGCCAACGCCGACACCGCGGAGGACGCCACCCGCGCCAGGGACATGGGCGCCGAGGGGATCGGGCTCTGCCGCACCGAGCACATGTTCCTCGGCGAGCGGCGCGTGCTGATCGAACGGCTGGTGCTCGCCGAGGAGGCCGCCGATCGGGAGGCGGCGCTCGCGGAGCTGCTGCCGCTGCAGCGCGCCGACTTCGTCGCGCTGCTCACCGAGATGGACCGCCTGCCCGTCACGATCCGGCTGCTCGACCCGCCGCTGCACGAGTTCCTGCCCGACCGCACCGAGCTGGCCGTCAAGGTCGCGGTGGCCGAGGCGCGGGGCGAGGCCGACCCGGAGGCCGAGCGGCTGCTCGCCGCCGTGGACCGGCTCCGGGAGACCAACCCGATGCTGGGCCTGCGCGGGGTGCGTCTCGGGCTCCTGGTGCCGGGCCTGTACGCGATGCAGGTGCGGGCGATCGCCGAGGCGGCAGCGGAGCGCCGGAACGCGGGCGGCGCACCGATCGTCGAGATCATGGTGCCGCTGGTGGGCTCGGTCATGGAGCTGCACCTGATCCGCGACGAGATCGACCAGATCATCACCGACATCGCCGAGAGCTCGGGTGCGCAGCTGGAGATCCCGATCGGCACGATGATCGAGCTGCCCCGCGCCGCGCTCACGGCGCGGCGGGTCGCCGAGGCCGCCGAGTTCTTCTCGTTCGGCACCAACGACCTCACGCAGACCACGTGGGGCTTCTCCCGCGACGACGTCGAGGCGTCGATCTTCGCGACGTACCTGGAGAAGGGCGTGTTCACGGTGTCGCCGTTCGAGTCGCTCGACCGCGACGGCGTCGGCGCCCTGATCCGCACGGCCGTCGCGTCCGGCCGGGAGACGCGTCCGACGATCAAGCTGGGTGTCTGCGGGGAGCACGGCGGCGACCCCGAGTCGGTGCACTTCTTCCACGACGCGGGGCTCGACTACGTGTCCTGCTCGCCCTACCGGGTGCCGGTGGCCCGCCTCGAGGCCGGCCGTGCGGCGCTGGCGGCCGACACCGGGCTCTGAGGCAGGCTCCTACCCGAGGAGGGAGCTGCTGGTCGCGAGGAGGTCCTGCGTGTCGAAGGGGTGCTCCTGCCAGATCCGGCGGGAGCGCTCCTCCGGATAGGGCTGCACCGACGGCTCGGCGTCGTACACGCGGGTGGGGCGCTCCGGTGGCGCGCAGCGCGGCCAGCCGGGGTCGCCCGTCGCCGCGAAGCGGAGCCAGTCGGCGCGCATGACCTCCGACAGGTGCACAGCCTCGTCGGCGACGGCCGCACCGAACGTCGAACGCAGCGCGTGGACGTCGATCGAGCCGAAGACGAGCCGGACGTCCAGGCTGTGGGCCGCGCCGTCCGGCCCGGGGCCCCACCTGAGCTCGTACGTCCACGCCGGGCCGCCGCCCGCCTGCTGGGCGTCGGCGAGCTGGAGGCTGGGCATCCGCATCAGCCAGTCCGAGTTGACCAGCTCGTGCAGCTGCGCGGGGCCGGCCTCCGGGTAGGCGGCGCGGTACGCGGTGCTGCCGCCCGGGACCAGCTTGTCGAGCGTGGCGGTGGCCTGCACATCGGTGATCTCGCCGCCACGCCGGGCCGCGAGGCCCCGGTACTCGTCGCGCGTGTGCCCGACGAGCAGGTCGACGCCGCGGCCCGCGCCCGCCGCGAGGGCGGCCCAGGGTGACCGGGGAAGGGTGTCACCGTCGACGACAGGCGAGAACGGCGTGGGGGTCGTCGCCATCGGCCCCCAGGTCCTGACCCGGCGCGGCAGCGAGCGGACGACGGCCTGGGTGACCCGCACCAGCTCGGACGACGGGATCCGGGCGAGACCGGCGGCGGTGGCCTCGACCCCGACGCTCGAGGCGATCGCGGTCGAGACGTCCGCCGCGAGCCGCGAGGTGAAGAACGTGCCCGGCACGCTCTGCGCGATCGCCCGGCGGAAGAGACCTGCCGCTGCCGGCATCGCGAGCAGCGCCGCGACCGACCCCGCGCCCGCAGACTGGCCGAACACCGTGACGTTGGCCGGGTCGCCGCCGAACGCCGCGATGTTCTCCTGCACCCACCGCAGGGCGAGGATCTGGTCGAGGATGCCGCGGTTGTCCGGCGCGCCGGTGAGGTGGGCGAAGCCCTCCACACCCAAGCGGTAGTTGAGGCTGACGACGACGGCGCCGCCCGCGGCGAGAGCCGCGCCGTCGTGGTGCGGGCTGGCCGAGCTGCCATGCAGGTACGCCCCGCCGTGGATCCACACCATCACCGGGAGACCGGCGGCTCCGAGGTCGGGGGCCCAGACGTTGACGGTCAGCCAGTCATCGGAAGCGTCGAGGGGCGACGACTGTTGCGGGACCGGCGGGCCGAACGTGGACGCGTCGCGGACCCCGTCCCACGGTTTCGCCGGAACAGGGGCTCGGAGCCGCAACGTTCCCACCGGTGGCTGGGCGTAGGGGACGCCGCGGAAGGCCGCGACTGCGCCGTGCCGCGTGCCGCGCACGGTGCCCGCCGCAGTGCAGACCTCGGGATCGGTGCTCATGGCGCCATCGTCACATCGCGGTGGATCAGTACCTCCACGGGAGTACGCCCGATGACTCCTCGGAGCAGATGTGCCCGGCGCCGTTGCGGGAGAACGTCGGACCGATCGCAGCTCATCGACGGAGAAGCGCACGCGGAGGCGAAGCCGTGTCGACGACCATGGGTGCACGTCGCCTCCCGGTGGATCTCCCGACGGCGGCCCCGGCTGCAGGTGCCCACCCCCGGATCTCCCGCCGCTCGATTCGCGGGGATGCGCGCGGTCAGGCGTCGCACTCGTCGAGCCGGGTCCGGATCCCGGCGGTGCTGAACTCCTCGTCCACGGTGATGTCCGCGCCGAGGCCGGAGAGGATGTCCAGCGCGGTCTGCCAGTGCCGGCGTGCCTCCTCCCGCCGGCCCAGCGCGTGATGAGCGCGGGCGAGGCCGTCGTGGGAACGGGCCCGGTCGATGGGCTGTCCGAGGTTGGTGGCGAGCTCGAGGGCCCAGACGTGGCGGGCGATGGCCCGCTCGACGCGCCCCGCGGCGGAGTCGAGGCGTCCCATTCCGTCCAGGGCCTCGAACACGCCGTTGTCGTTGCGCAGCCGTTCGGCCAGGCGAAGGCCGTCCTCGTAGGTGCTCTCGGCCCGTCCGTGCCGGCCCAGCACCCGGTGGATCCACGCCTGACCGAGCAGGCTGTGGAGTTCGCCGAGGGAGTTGCCGATCTCCCGGGCGAGCGCATGCGCCTGCTCGAAGTACCCGGCCGCCCGCTCGTACCTGGTGCCGGGGTCGGACTCGCCGGGCGCAGGTCCGCGTTGCGCCAGGTACAGCCAGCCGAGGCGGTAGAGGGCATCCGCCTCTCCGCTGCGGTGCGCGATCCGGCGACTGATCTCGAGTGCCCGGCCGACGTGCTCGATCGCGACCTGGTGGCTGCCCTGCAGGGTCACGAGGAAACCGAGGCCGAGTAGCGCGTCCACCTCGGCCCGGAGGCTCCCGATGGAGCGGGCGAGCGCCAGCGCACCGTGGTAGCGATCGGCGGCCAGAGCGGTCCGGCCTTGCCTGCGGTCGACATGGCCCAGGCTGGTGAGGACGTCCGCCTCCCCGGCCGCATCGCCGTTGCGCCGGGCGACGGTCAGCGCCAGTTGGTGCAGCACCTCGGCCTCGGCGTAGCGGTCCCGGGTACGCAGATACCGGTCCAGGGTGGTCGACAGGTGCACCGTGTGGCTGCGCGGGCAGAACTCGGCGGCGTACCGGGCAGCGGTGAGCAAGTTGGGTAGCTCGAGGTCGAGCCACGCGGCGGCGTCGGCCGGACCGGGGAAATCGGGTGTCGGGGTGGCGGCCGGGAGCGTCGATGGGCGCCGTTCCCGCTCGTAGGGGAACAGCGCGTCCATCGCCACCGACGCGGTGTGGCTGTAGTAGCCGAACATCCGGCCGAACGCGGCAACGCGATCCGGTCGCTCGCGTTTCGCTGCCGCCGATGCGTGGGAGCGGACCAGGTCGTGGAACGCGAACCGGCCCGGCACCGGCTCCTGCAACATGTTCACGTCGAGCAGCTCGTCGAGCAGCCGCGCGGCGCGGCCGACCGTTGCATCGATCAGCGCCGCGGCCACGTAGACGTCGAAGCTGGACTCCGGGAGGGGGCCGCACAACCGGTACGCGCGCTGCAGCTCGGGGTCGAGGTGCAGGTACGACACGTCGAGCGCCGCGGTGATGCCGCGCTCCCCCAGCTCCAGCTCGCCGAGCCGTTCCTGCCGATCACGCAGCCGCTCCAGCAGGTGCCCTGCCGCCCAGGTCGGGCGCGATCGCAGCCGGGCGGCCGCGATCCGCAGAGCCAGCGGCAGCCGCCCGCACAGCTCGACGACGTCGTCGACCCCAGCGGCATCGGCGTCGACCGCCGCGGATCGTGCGAACAGCGCGACCGCATCCGGTTGCGGGAGCACGTCCAGCGACACCGTCAGCGTGTGATCCAGCCCGATCAGCCGGCGCCTGCTGGTGACGATGGCCAGCGACCCGGGGGAGCCCGGCAGCAGCGGCCGTACCTGCGCCTCGCTGACCGCGTTGTCCAGCACGACCAACATCTTCCGATCGGCCAAACGGCTGCGGTACAACGCGGCCCGATCCTCCGTGTGCGCCGGGATCCGTTCCCCCGGCACTCCCAACGCACGCAACAGCCGATCCAATGCCTCGGCCGGTTGCACGGGGTCCACACCCCGCGTATAGCCGTGCAGGTCGAGGAAGATCTGCCCGTCGGAGTACTCACTCGACAACCGGTGGGCTGCTTGCAGTGCCAGGGCGGTCTTCCCGACCCCGGCCATTCCGTCGATCGTCGCGATCACCACGGTGCTCATGTCGCGAGCTCGTTCCAGATCGGTCAGCTCCGGCGAACGGCCGGTGAACAGTGGAGGTGCTGCGGGCAATTGTCGCAGCACCGCCATGTCGGCCTGATCCGCTGGTCCGCGTCCGACCGGTCGCGCATGTGTTGCTGCCGCAAGCTGTTCCAGTTGGTCCGGTCCCAATTGCAATGCCTCGACCAGTCGGCGGAGCGTGACGCCCTGGGGTCGCATTCCCCGGCCCGTCTCCAGGCGGCGGACTGTGCGCACGCTGAGCCCGGATCGCTCGGCGAGCTGCTCCTGGGTGAGAAGCGCCCGTGCCCGCCAAGCCTGTAGCAACGCCCCCGCTCCGGCACCGTTGTCCGGCGGGGAAGAAGGCTTCATGGCACCCCACCCCACACAAGTCGCGGCCGGGCCTCCGGCCCGTGATGTGCGCGCCCACCATAGCTCTGGGGTGAGACGGGGCGGCCCGCCAGCGCGGCGGCGGTGCGCGCCGCCGTCCTCGATGTCTGGAATCCGGCGGTGCCTGTCCAGATCTTGTCTTCTTCCGCCATCGTCCCCGGTATAGCTTCGCTCTCAGCTCCACTCGGCTCGTGTTGCTGACTCGGTCGCAACACGAGCCGGAGCAGAACCTTCCGTTGCTCGACTCGGTCGCAACGGAACGGCGCCGGTTGTGGCGCGCACGATTCCCACCTGTGCGATGTCGTTCGCACGGTGGATCTCCTTCCCCGCACGATGCGCGGGGTTCCAGCTGTTGATTCCCCTGACCCAGGGAGTTGGTCCGGCATGTGGCACCACTTCGCTCACGACGGTGAGGCCTCGCGCCTCCCCGCGTGCGCTGGTGCCTCGGTCCGGTTGCGACTCTCACTGCGGGACCGGGTCCTGGGAGCACTGCGGTGGACGCTCGGGTTGGCCGGTGCCGTCGTGGTGCTGTGGTTGGGGACGGCGTTCCTCGCCGCCGCTCCGGCGGCTGCGGCGGTCGCCGTTCCGGTCGTGGCTGCGCAACAGGGCCTGATGAAGGGGGGTGTCATCAGGCCCGCAAGTGGTGGCGGCGACGGCGACTCCGATTCCGGCTCGGGCGGATCGGACTCGTCCGACGGGGACTCGAAGTCCTCCGATGACGGCGGCGACGACGACAAGTCCGAGAAGAAGTCCGAGAAGAAGTCCGAGAAGAAGTCCGAGAAGAAGTCGGAGAAGAAGAAGTCCGAGAAGAAGTCCGAGAACGACTCCGACGAGAAGAAGTCCGACAAGAAGGACTCCGACGACGAGAAGTCGGAGAAGAAGGATTCGGGCGACGACAAGAAGAAGCCGGAGAAGAAGTCCGGCGACGACTCGGACGAGAAGGACTCCGACAGGAAGTCCGTCGAGAAGGGTTCCGACCGGAAGGCCGAGAAGGCGGACTCCGGGAAGAAGACTTCCGCCAAGGAGACCCACCGCGAGAAGGCCGCGGCCGAGGACGGCGACTCCGGCGACGATCGGGCGCCCGATGCCGAGAAGGCCGAGAAGAAGGCGCAACGGCAGCAGGGCGATTCCGACGAGAACGCCGAGCGCGACGATCGGGATCAGGGCGAGCGCACCGATGCTGACCGCGATCGGAACGACGGTGGGGACGAGAACGCCGACCGCAAGCCCGATGACGCCAAGGCTGCCGACTCCGACGCTGACTCCGAGGAACCTGCCGCAGGCGTTGCCGGCTCGACCGCCCGGGAGAAGGGCCACGACGAGTCCGCGAGGACGGACCGTGACCAGGACGGGGACGGCGGCTCCCGTCCCGCTCGGGCGGTCACCGCTGACGGTGATGCGGCCGGGAAGGCACGTGAACAGGCCGACGACACCGACCGTCCGGACGACGCCGACGAGCAGGATGCCGACGGTCACGACGAGGACGGTGTGAGCCCGCGCGCGAAGGTCCCGGACGACGAGCAGGACGATCAGCAGGCCGAGGACGGGGAGTCGCTCGATGCCCTGCGGTCGCCCACCGATGGTGACGTCGATCAGAACGACGACCGGGACCTGGCCGAGAAGGTGGTGCGCGCGGCGCTCGACGGCGACGATCGGAAGCGCGGCTCGACCGGCTCCGAGGACGATCGCGATCGCGAGGACACGAGTCAGGGGGCTCGGGACCTCGTGCGGGACGCCCTGCGGTCGGCGGCGGACGAGGACGACATGTCCGACGAGGATGTCGAGCGCATCGTCGAGACC
Source organism: Pseudonocardia adelaidensis (assembly GCF_039543345.1). Lineage (NCBI taxonomy): Bacteria > Bacillati > Actinomycetota > Actinomycetes > Pseudonocardiales > Pseudonocardiaceae > Pseudonocardia > Pseudonocardia adelaidensis. Next base: position 83,653 of record NZ_BAABJO010000010.1, read on the forward strand.
GCGGCGAAGAAGCTCGACTCGGACGAGGGCGCATCGGACGAGGGCGCGGCCAAGCAGCTCGGAGGGGCGACGGACGCCTCCGACGACGATGAGCAGCTGTGTGACGGCGGCGAGGCCTGCGCGGCGGGCTCGGAGTCGGAGCAGCAGCAGCTCTCCTTGTTCAGCGAGCGGGGTCCTCCGGGCGAGGACTCGGCCCGGAAGTCCGATGACGACGGTGACGACGACGAGCGGGACGACGACGAGGACGACTCGGCCGAGCGGGTCGAGCAGGTGCTCGAGGACCGGATCGAGGTCGACAACAGCAAGGAAGAGCTCGAGCAGGAGAAGAAGAAGGTCTCCGCCGGTGAGGCGTCGCAGGCCGACTACGCCGAGAAGGCCGCGGAGCACGCGGAGCTGGAGGAGCGGGCTGCGGAGAACCGCGCCGAGGTGTCGGAGGACGACGCCGAGCTGGTCGACGAGGTCGTCGACGGCCACCACGAGCTCAGCGAGCGGGAGAAGGAGCTCGCGGCCGAGGAGGCGCAGGTCGCGTCCGGTGCGGTGGACCGGGACACGCACGAGGAGAACGTCGCCGACTACGAGGATCGGCGTGACGAGGTCTACGAGGCCACCGATGAGTTGATGGAGGCCACCGACCGCGAGGTGCGGACGGTGTCCGAGGACGACCTGGACGGCGAGGGTTCGGCCGCCGGGTGTGACTCGGACGGTGCGTTCACCGCGTGCGGTTCGGTGAGCGAGTCCGCGGACGGGGAGCGGGACTCGGAACGGCGGTTGTGCCTGTCCGGCGTGTCGTCCGGGTGCGGGGCGTCGTCGGAGTCGGGCGGTTCGAAGGCCGAGGCGTCGTGCGACGACTCCGGGTGTGGGAGCAGTGCGTCCAGCCGCGGCTCGGACGGGAGAGCGACGAGTGCGTCGGCGAGGTGCACCGGGGATTGCGGGCTGAGTACCCGCGCGGACCGGGACGGGTCCGAGGGATCGTGCGAGAGCGCGGGTGGATCGTGCGACAGCCGCAGCAGCGGCTCCGGCGCCGGGAAGCCCGATGTGCGCAAGGCCGGCACGGCCCAGGACGACGGCGGCCGGGCCGAGGGCGGCGGCGCGGCCGTGTGCACGGGCAGCTGCCGCACGTCGAGCTCCGTCGACCTCGACGAGTCGGTCGCCGCCACCGCGGAGGTCGACTGCGAGGACGGGTGCTCCGGCACCGCCAGCACCACCGGTGACACCGGCACCGCCACCGACGCCACCAGCAGCAAGGCGGGTTGCAGCGTCTCCGGCGGTGACTGCGCGGCGCGCAGCGAGGCCGGCGAGGCGGCGGACGCGGCGGTCGAGGTCGACTGCGCGGACGGGTGCACCGGCCGGGGAACGGCCGTCACGAGCGGCAGGGACTCTGAGTCGCAGACCGGCCCGGCGCGGCAGAGCAACGCCGCGGCCAGCTGCGTCGCCCGGGGTGGAGGGTGTGAGGCCGCCGGCGAGACACGGCTCGACGGCCGCGCCTCGGTGGAGCCTGCGGACCTGGCCGCGTCGAGCACGGCCACGGCGAGCGTGGACTGCGGTGCCGCCGGTTGCTCGGGTGAGGCCGGCGCGAAGACCGCCGGGAAGGTGACGGGGGCGCCCGCCGTCGCGGGCGGGCCGGCACCGGTGCGGGAGACCAGCGCGGCGTCGACCTGCGCGGCCACCGCCGGTGCGTGCGCGACGGACTCGACCTCCCGCGTGAGCGACGCTGCTGCGGGCGCTTCCCCTCGTCCGCAGCGGTGGCGCGAGGCTCCCGGCCGGATGGTCCCCTCCGCCGGCCGGGAGCTGAGCGCGGCCAGCGAGGCCGGGGCACAGGTCGACTGCGCCGCGGAGACCTGCGCGGGCCGCGGGTGGAGCACGACCTCCGGCGCCGCCTCGGGTGACGTCGCCGGGGTGCGCAGCAGCTCCGCCGGATCGTCCTGCACCGTGCACGGCGCCGGCGGAACCTGTTCGGGCGGGACCGACACGGCGGTCGCCGATCGGGAGCCTGCGGAGGGCGGCGGGCCTGCTGCGATCTCCGGGCCCGTGAGCGTGTCGAACGCGAGCGCGGCCGTGGAGTGCAGCGGCGGCACCGGAGGGTGCGGCGGGACGTCGGCGTCCTCGACGAGTGCCCAGGACACCGGCGTGACCCCGCACGCCCGCGGCACGTCCGCCGCTGCGGAGTGCACCGTGACCGGCGGCGGGTGCTCCGGCGAGACCAGCTCCGCCGCGTCCAGCGCCCCCGACTTCGTGGTGACCGACCCGGCGACCGGGCTGCCGGTGGCGGGGCAGCCGACGGCCGGACCGTCGTCCACCTCGTCGTCGAACGCGAGCCTGGTGTGCGACGCCGGCACGGCGTGCTCGGGCTCGGTGCGCACGAGCACCGCGGCGTGGGACGGCGCGGTGGCGAACGGCACGCCGCGCACGTCCGAGGGCAGCGCCTCCTGCACGGGTGCGACGGGCGGCTGCGAGGTGCGTTCGGTCTCGAGCGCGTCGACCGGCCCTGGTGCGGCGCTGGCGCTGGGCGGTGACGCGCAGCAGGTGAACGCGACCCGATTGCCGGCCGGCCCGTCCGCGGCGTCGGCGGCGGGTGCAGCGATGACCTGCGCAGGGGAGGACGCCTGCACGGGGACGGTGACGAGCGCGGCCACGGCCACCGACCCGGTGGCATCGCCGGATCCGCGCGGCTCGCACAGCGAGGGGTCGTGCGAGGGCGTGACCGGCGGGGTCTGCCAGGCGGTGACGAACTCCGCCGCGTCATCCGGCCCGGACGCGAACGCGATCGCGCCACTGGTTGCGGAGCGGTCGACGGCGAACGCGACCGTCTCCTCGGGCACCACCGGCGACCAGGCCCCTGCGGAGCAGCCGCAGGACGGGGCCCCGGCGCAGGACCAGCCCTCGACCCCGCCGGCGCCGACCGCTCCCGGCTCGAGCGCGAACTCCGGCGCCCCGACGGTGCCGGGCGCCTCGAGCTGGACGATGGCGAGCGCGACGCTGGACTGCGGGGCCGGCACCGCCTGCTCCGGCACGGCGCGCACCTCGGCCGCCGGCAGCGCCGGCCCGGCCGCCGCGGACGGCGCGAACGGGGCCCGCGGGCCACCGGAGGGCGGGTCCACCACCAGCTCCGCCTGCACCAGCGGCCAGTCCGGCTGCCGGGCGCAGACCAGCTCCACCGCGGCGAGCGGCCAGGTCGTGGCCGACATCGTCGCCGAACAGAACAACGCCGCCGCCGAGCAGCTGGCCGCACAGGCCGGGGTGGCGGAGCAGGACGCCGCAGAGGCCGCGCACATCGCCGCGCGCCCCGGCGCCACCCCAGAACAGAAGAAGGCAGCCACCGACGCGGCTAAGGCTGCGCAGCAGGCGCGTGAGGTCGCAACCCAGGCTGCTGAGCTGGCGACGAGGCCGGTGACCGGGGCCCCGGCCACGGTTGCGGAGTCGTCCGGGACCGCGCAGTGCGCCGGCTCTGGCTGCACGGCCGGCACAACCGGCGCCACCGCCGGGGTACCGGGTGCGTCGACAACGACCGCCACCTGCACCGCCAATGCCTCGGGATGCGTGGCGGCGAGCGACGCCGGCACCTCGACCGGGCGCGACTCCGGCGAGGCCGCCCAGGACGGCGCGCAGATCCCAGGGATCTCCGGCAGTGGGCGTAGCAGCTCCAGCATCGTCTGCCCCGATGCGGGCTGCACAGGTGCGGTGACCGGCAGCGCGTCCGTGGACGCGGAAGCGCCGGGTCAGCACAGCACCAGCACGGCGAACGGCGAGACCCACTGCGGCGGCACCACCGTGTGCCAGGCGCAGATCAGTGTCGCGACCACCGTGTCGGCGTCCGTCGCCGAGGCCACGACCAGCGCCATGGTCGCGGTCGCCTGTGACGACGGCAGCGACACCGGCTGCGCGACGCGGGCCTCGTCCGGCACGACCGCGATCGGCGGACCGCAGGTCCGTGCCACGGCCACCGCGACCTGCGCGGCCGCCGGCGGCTGCACGGCCGCCACCGGCGGCTCGGTCGGGAAGGACCTCGCCGAGGCCACCGCGAGCTGCGACGGCACCAGCTGCCAGACCCACACCGCCGGTGAGGCACGGGCTGAGTTCCCCGGCGGGCAGAGCAGTGCCGCCGCCCGCTCCGACTGCACGGCAGCGGCGAACGGGCAGTGCGCGGGCTCCAGCCAGGTCGCGGCCAGCGTGGGGTACGCCCTGGCCGGTGCGTCGTGCACGGGTACGGAAGGCTCCAGCTGCAGCCACAGCTGGTCGATGACCGTGTCCGCCCACATGTCGCACCCGTCGGGATCGTGGGCACGCGCAGCCGCCGGCGACGCCGGCAGCGGCAGTTCCGGCTCCGGCGGTGGGTGGGTGTTCGCGCAGGTCGACGTCGATGACGGCTACGCCACCGCCGGCGTCGCCTGCTCGAACGAGGCCCGCTGCACGAAGTCCTACTCCGCCCACGTCGAGTTCGACATCACCTGGACCCAACAGCAGACGTACGAACAGGACGGCGGAATCTGGAACGCCCGCCGCTTCGGTGACTGTTCGGGATCGTCGGGAGAGGGCTGCGGCCTCTACCGCAACGGCAACGACGTCCAGTGCCTCGGCGACTGCTCGAACTTCCGCCAGAGCATGTCCGATCCCGTCTTCACGATGCTCGCTCCGGCCGGCTGGAGGATCGCGGCGGCGAACGTGTTCGAGGAGGCCGTGCTCGACCCGGAGACCCAGCGCAAGGCCGAACAGACCGGCCGCGACATGCAGGCCGGGGACCGTGTCCTGAGCACGGGCGCGACCGACAACCACGTCAAGAGGGCCTACGACCACGCGGAGAAGGCCGGGCAGCGGATGGCCGAGGAGGCCGATCAGACCGCGGCCACCGCGTACCAGCAGGCCATGGACGCGGGGGCCAGCCGCGAGGACGCCAAGAGCGCTGCGCAGAACTACCGGGCCAGCTACTTCGACGCCGTTGCCGGGACCGTGTCGCGCAACGGCAAGGCGCCCGCCGCTGTCACCCGGGCGCAGAGCGGGGCGATGGGCGAGCTCAATGCGGCGGTTCAGCACCGGGCCCGCTTCGACGCGCTCCAGGCCGCCGCCGACGACCTGGAGAAGGCGCTCGACAACAAGTTCGCGGCCGGGCAGTCCGAGGACAGGTCTGCTCCTACCGTTGCGAGCGCCAACGCCCATGCGGACGCGACCATGCAATCGGCGCTGGATCTGGCTGCGGAAGCGGAGGCCTTGGGGCGGGAGAACGCCGCCCGTCATGGTGCGAACCCCACCTTGGCCGCGGCAGCCGGACGGCAGCTGCAGAACAACTACCTCGCCGTGATCAACAGGGCGCCGGACCTGGTGAAGCGGGAGTGGATCGCGGACGAGCAAGCGAGGCAGGAGCTCCCCCAGGTCAGTCGGGACGTGCGGGCACCGGAAGCGCTCACCGCGCTCGGCGCGTCGGACAACGTGCTCGCAAGGTCGTACGAGCACATGCAGAACAGCCAAGCGATGGCGCGTGGGCAGGCGGCAGCTGCCGAGGCCGCCGGGCTCAGGGCGTTCGCGGCAGGCGATCCCGATGAGATCGCAAAGGGCGGGCCCGACGCGATGGCTTCCCGGGCTGCCGGCGCCGGCCCCGAGATCGTCGCGGAGGCGCGGGCGAACGCGGCCTACGACTACAGCAACATGACCGTCCGGGACGAGCTGGGCAAGCCGGCTCCCGTCCTCGAGTTCCCGGAGGACGGCGGTGCACCGGTCAGGCGGCCGGGCACCGGGAAGCGTCCTCTGCCGAAGTACCTGTACTCGTCCCTGGACCCGAACACGCCGGGCGGCAAGCTCGCACAGGTCATCTCGCTCGAGGATGCGCAGGCGCAGAACAAGCGCGACATCGAGCACGTGGCCGATGACGTGTGGCGCGGCGCCGGGATCGGGTTCGGGCCCGACCTCCCCGACAACCAACTCGAGCATGCTGCCGGTACCGCCGCGCGCGACGCGGCGGCGATCGTCGCGAAGGGTGTTCAGCAAGCTGCGGATCTCGCCGGCCAGGAGGCCCAGCTGCGTGGCAAGAACGCAGCGGGCGTCCAGAACGCGCGGTTCGACGCCGCCGGGGACTACCTGACCGCGCTCGGCAACGAGGTCGGCAAGGACGGGAAGGCTCCGAACTACGTGCTCGACGCGGCGGGCGGAACCGGCGTGGTCGAGCCGGGGATGGCCGCCGTCGCCACCCACCCCGCGCTCGCCGACGGAAAGGTCAGCCCGGGCGAGGCGGGTCCTCTCGTGAAGGCCTACGAGGCAGCCGACAGCACGTTCGGGACTGCGAGCGCGCTCGCCGCGCTCGCCCCCTACATCCCGCACGACCCGGCGGCCCGGGACGGCGATCGACGCGCCGACGTGATGGCCGACCCCGGAGTCCTCGAGGCTCTCGTTCCGAGCGAGGACATCAACGCGGCGGGATTCGTCGTCCAACGACCCGAGAACGCCGTCGATGAGCTCGGCAGCGCCGAGCTGGGCCTCGAGTCGGCGCGTTCCAACCAGCGGGCTCTCCAACCCGAGATCGACGATCTCAACGCCTTCATGGACGACTACCGGGCCAAGCTCGACGCGGCCGAGCGGCGGCGCGGTGGGGCAAGCCCCCAGGAGACGCTCCTCCTGAGGATCCAGTACCAGCAGATCGTCGCCGAGGAGGGGCGGCTCAACACGGAGATCGGCGCGAGGCAAGCGGCCGTGGTCGAGCAGATGCGCCGGGTGATCCCGGTGGACATCGCCATCACCGAGGCGAGCGGGAATGCGGCAGCCGCGCAGAACCTGAGGGCAGCGAGCGCGAACCTGGACAAGATCCTCGCGGTCGAGGCCGCTCTGCCCCCGACCGCGACCCCAGAGGAGCGCAACCAGGTCACGGGGCTGGTGAACAACCTGCACTCGCTGGCCGAGCGTGGCTATGCGAACGTCCGGGACTCCTCGCTCACCATCGGCCGAGTCGGTGGGATGCGGCTGCCGTCGAGCGGTGCGCCGGATGCCCGGTTGGCGGCGACATCCGCCCTCCGGCTTCCCACGTTCGGGGGCGAGCTCGCCTCGGACCCGGACAACAGGGTCCGCGAGATCTTCGAGGACCTGACGGTCGAGGAACAAGCGCGCTACGCCGCCTACATGACCCCAGCGGAGTTCGAGCGAGCCAACATCGGCTCCTTCGAGAACTTCATGGACATGTACGTCGACGCGCTGCCGGCGAAGGCGACCCCGGGCCAGAAGACCGCTCGCTTCGACGACTTCATGGCAGCCGTCGAGAACGGCGACATCAAGATCGAGGATTTCGACCGCGTCACCAGATTCCTGTCCGACGAGGATCGGGAGCAACTCCGCGAAGCAATCCCCAACTATGCGGAACGCGGGCTCGTGGTCATGGGCAGGGGCGTCGAGAAGGCGTTCGACGAGAAGATCGCTCCGGCGTTCGAGCGGGCAGCCAGTGTTCGAGGTCTCATGCCGGACACCGGGAAGATCGTCGGCAACGCGGTACGAGACATCGGGACGATCATCGGCAACGCGCAGCTCGGCATGGTTCGAGTCGGAGAGTGGGCGATCCAGTCCGCGCAGTTCTGGGCAGGAGCGCAACGCGCGGCGATGGATCCGAGCGGCCCGCATTTCGACGCCGCGACCGCTGGACGGATCCGGACCCGCCCCGGCGACACCTGGGACAAGGCGTTCACCCGTCGGGACCCGTTGATCGGGAACCTGTTCGTCACACCGACGATGAACATGCTCCGCCGGTGGGTGCCCGCCACGACGACCGGGGACTTCTCCAAGCTGGTCGACGGTGACCCCGAGAGCGGACTGATGGGGTACCGCGAGCACCCGATCCTCACCTTCATGGAGGACATCACCCCGTTCGCCGTCCTCGGCGGCGTCGCTTCCCTCTCCCTGCGGATCCCCGCGATGGCGGCGACCTCCGCCGCGCGCGCGGCCGCCCGGGCCGCGACGGTCGCGCGCGCGGAGGTCACCCAGGTCGGACGGCTCGTCGAGAGCGGCGTGACGAAGATCCGGATTCACGGGAGGGAACTCGACTTCACCGAGCCGGGCAGCTACCCGAGGTACCGCGCTGCGGCGGACGCACGGATCGCGAACCTGGATGACGCTGCGAAGGTGAAGGACGGGCGGGCCCGCGACCTCCAGCAGTACGCCGATGCGGTGTCGTTCCCGAACCACCCGGTCGGCTCGGTGGTGGACCTGCTCCCGACGAGCGGTCCGGCGCGATGGGTGCGCAATGCGCTGAACCTTCCCGAGCGGCGGGATCTCGGGCTCGAACGGCAGGTGCACGCGGCGGTTTCGGACATCCGGATCGGCCCCGAGTTCGTGCCGGACCTGGGTGACTGCGTGCAGGTCTGCGTCCGGGCCGCCGACGAGCGTCTGATGCAGGTCGGGCGCCAGGTCCCGCCGGCTCCGACGCCCGGCATGTTCTCGCCGTCGCGCAAGGCCCCCGATTCGCTCGAGGAGTTGGAGCGCAGGTACGGGGTGCAGGCGCGGGCGACGTCCGCCGACCAGGTGCAGAACCACGACCGAGACGGGTTCCACCTCGTCTGGTCCCATCGGGCGGACGGCAGCCCCGACCACATGTTCGTCGCCGTGACCGGCGCGGGGCCGGTCCGCTACTACGACAAGTTCGGGGATCTGGCGCCGGACAGCCCCGAGGTCAAGAACATCGTGGGCATCCTGACGATCGACGGCGGGAACCTCGACGGCTTCGGCACCGGGTTCTTCCCGACGGTCGGTGAACGGTTTGGCCATCGCCATGTTCCGCCGGAGCCTCGGCATCGCGAGCGACCGCTGGCGCTGGTGCCGGACCTCGATCCCGCTACAGCGCGCTCGACGCGGGTTCCACCGGAGTCCGAACGGGTGTATGTGCAAGACGGTCTGTTCCATCGAGCCGATACGGGGCGGCCGCTCGAAGAGCCACCTGTCGACCTCGGGTACTGGTCCTATGTCGTCGACGAGCACGGAAACTTCTACGTCGTCGATCCCCAGGTGGGTCACCGGGGCGTCCTCGGGGACAACGGCCGCGTGGCCGCCGCGGGAATGCTGGGAATCGTTCCGGGACGGCCCGGCCTGCCATCGCACATCAACACGAACAGCGGTGGGTTCCGTAACGGGCGCCTGGGGCAACTGCAGCGGCTGCTCGAAGAGCAAGGCCTGGATCTCGACCACGTGAGCAATCGGCTCGTCGGTCGGTTCGGCGGAGCTGAATTCCCGAGAAGCGTTCGAAAGCCTGCTACGAGGCCGACGGAGACGACGAGGCCGCTGCTGCTGGCCGCACCCAGCACGTACGTGGGTGGCTGTGTCGAAGCGGTGTGTGCATTCGCTCGGACGTTCCCTCCGCACAAGGTCGATCTGAGTGCATCGCGGCGGGCGACGCTAACCGATCCCACGGAGGCACGGGATGTCGTCCAGGACGCGTTCCACGGCCGCTTTGAGCCGTCGTCGTTGCAGCGACTCGCCCGGGACTTCGCCGTTGCCCGGGACGGCGCCGAGTTCGTGGTGTGGACGTGGAAGGACGGCCGGTCGACCTCGCACATGCTGTACGCGCACAAGGTCGGCTCGCGGATGGACTTCTACGACCAGCGAGGGCTCCTGACCAACCAGGAGGCGGCCGCCGCGCTGGCGGACACGAGGCTCGTGCTGCGAAGGGGATCCCCGGGGCACGGGCGCGACGTCGACGTGACGGGCGTGAAGCCGGTCGGTGCGATCGGCGGAGGCGACAGCCGGGAACCGGAGCACACCGCTCCCGCGGGGGACAGGCTGCCGGCGTCCGGTGGAGCACGCGGCTCCGGCCCGGTGGCCGGCGGATCCGGCGGTCCGGGCACGTCCGACGGCACGACGGCGGCCGCGGACCTGCCGACGCACAGCGAATCGGCTGCGGGCGCACGTCCCGACCCCGGCGGGCATGTCTCGCACACCGGGACCGAGAACTGGGAGAGCGCGCTTCCCCCGCCCGGTGGCGGCTCCGCACCTGCGCGCACCGGTCGGCAGGTTGCGGTCTCTGACACCGCGGCGGCCGTCCAGTCGCCTGCAGGCGACGCGAGCAGCGCACCGCAGCCCCTGGGGGTGGACGGTGTCAGCGGACCCGGGGATCCGATCGCCGAGGCGGCGGAAGCGGCGTACACGGAGTCGCGCAGGCGCCAGGAGGTGCGCCTGGCGGAGGCCCGGACTCAGGACGACCCGGCGGCCGCCGTGCCGGACACCTCCGAGCTCCCGCGGGCGGATCAGCGCCTCGTCGGTGCCGCCCTCGCTACGGCAGCCGGGGACCGGAAGGAGTGGATCAGGCAACGGACCGAGCTGGGACTCGACCGGCTGAGCGACCGGAAGCTGGCTCGTGAGATCCGCGCGGCGCCCGGCCGTGACCAGCTGATCCCGCTGCTCATCGAGCGGGTGTACCGCACCGAGTCGAGCCACGGGAAGCCGATCGTGCTGACGACGAGTCAGCTGGCGGCCCTGCGACTGGCGTTGAGCGGCAACCACGTGGTGCAGCTCGCCCAGAGCGAAGGCAAGACGCTGGTCGACGCGCTCGTTGGAGTGGTGCACGAGCTGGAAGGCCGGCGCGTGCACATGCTGTTCGCCACCGACGAGCTCCTCGGCGCCACCCACGAGGTGCTGGCCAGGCTCGGGGGCGGCGGGCTGGGCGGGCACGTCGACGTGCTGCCATCCGGCGCCGCACTCGTCACGCACCGGCTCGCGGAGGGGCCGGGTGTCACGCTCGGCACCGACGACCAGTTCCAGCACCACTACGGCTACGAGAAGCTCGCGCGCAAGCGGAGCGACGGCAGCGCCCCGGCCGCGTCGCGGGAGGTGCTGCACCTGACCGAGGCCGACCGGCTCGGGTACGAGGAGGCGGTCTCCCCGAAGGTCATCGCCGAGGCCCTGGCGGGTCCCGCCCCCGACGCCGAGGCACTCCAGGAGATCCTCGAGGTGGCGAGGACGCTCGAGGCCGGCAGGCGCAAGCACTACCGGCGGAGCCTGCGCGGCAACAGGTTCCGGCTGACCCCCCACGGCGAACGGGTGGTCTCCGCCGCGCTCGATGGCGTGGTCGAGGGCTGGACCGCCGACGACATCGAGAAGGCGCTGGCCGCCCTGCGGGTCCGAAGATGGGTCGACTACATCCTCCGTGACGGGCGGGTCGTCATCCTCGGGAAGTTCAGCCGCCGGCCCCAGTTCGGTCACCGGTGGGCGTTCCACCACTTCGTGGAGGCCAAGGAGAAGCTTCCCGTCCGCGGCGAGCAGACGATCGTGGAGTCGGTCGACGCCCGCGAGTTCTACACCCTCTACCAGCACAGGAGCGGCAGCACCGGCACCGGGGACTACGCGGCGAAGGTGTTCCGGGCGAACTACGGGATGCGTGTGGTCGAGGTGCCCAGGGCGAATGCTTCGCTCCTGGAGAGATCGACCCACACGTTCGTCTCCGAGGCCGAGGCAGCCGATTTCACCGGCCACGTGCTGGTCCGGGTGACCGCCGACGGACGCCCGGTGTTCGTGGTCGAGCGGGGGATCCTCGAATCCTCGGCCGGCGGCGCGCGGTACGGCACCCCCTTCGTCGTCAACGGGGCGTCGTTCCCGGACTGGGAGGAGGCGGTGCTCGGGAACGCTGGTCGAGACGGTGTGATCAGCGTCTTCGACCCGAGCTTCGGCCGGGGTACGCACGTCGACGTCGAGGGTCCTGGCGGTGCCGTGCTCGTCGCGCGCGTCACCAACGCCTCGCGCGCTGCCATCGACCAACTGAGGACCCGCGTGGGCCGGCACGGAGACCCGGGTTTCGTCTTCACCGTGAGGTCCCTCGAGGACCCGTTCCTCGACGCGCACGCCAACCGGCGACAACTCGCCAAGCTCAGGAACAGGTACCGGGAGCACTCCGGCCCGATCGACGACCCGGCGGTCGACGCCCTCTTCGACGAGGCCGTGCGCAACGCCGAGGACGAGCACGCCCGCGCGTTGAAGCGGATGTTCACGGGGAGGGAGAAGCCGACGTCGGTCGCGTACGCCGCAGCAGCGGCCGGCAACCCGCTGCCGACCGCGGCGCATGCGAAGGAGTCCGACCCGGCTGCGGCAGCGCGGCTGCGGTCGGCAGCATCCGAGGTCGACACCCGTCGGACGGCGGTCGCCGCCGCCCGCGCGGCCCTGGACGAAGCCTGGGACGCCCGGTGGGAGGACAGCACCGCGCCGCACCCGGTGTTCGCGGCGACCGTGGCACTGGTCCACGCCCTGGTCGCGTTGGACCAGGCAGTGCGGCACTACCGGGAGCTGCTCGAACCGCCGACGACCACCGATGACGGCCGCGAGCGGGTCACCGCGCCGCCGGCCACGCTCACCCTCGAGGAGGCCGGGCGTGCCTACTCGCTGGCGCTGGACGGCAGGCACGACGAGGCCGTCGGGATCCTGCACGCCATCGCCGCCGAGGCGGGGCTCGCCGTGCACGCCGACGGCCGCCCCTGGCTGATGGGTGAGCGGACGGCCCAGGCCGCGCACCGGGCGGTCGCCACCGTGCAGCGTGCTCGGGTCGCGGTCGACCCGGTGCACGCCCCGTTCGGGCACCTGCTCGCGCTCGTCGCCATGCAGCCCGGCGATGTCGTCGTGGACGTCACCGCCCGGGAGTCCGAAGCCGAGCTCGCCCGGCAGCTGCGCCGGCTCACCCGGGAGGTCGAGCTCGCGGACCGGCTGGGGATGAGCCCAGACGAAGTGGCCGCAACGGTGCGGGTCGGGGGTCTGTTGCTCGACGAGCGGCTGGCCGGCAACTGGCACCGGGTCGACCGCGGGGTCGAACCGTCCGCCCTGGAGATGATGCTGACCCGGGAGCTGCACGTGTTCGTCGCGTGGGCGCACGGGGCCGGTGCCGAGGACATCGCGGCGGAGCTGGAGATCGGCGCAGAGCAGGTGGACGCGCTGCTCACCCTGGCGATCGACTGGTTGGCCAGCCCGGCAGGCCGCCCGGTGCTCACCGAGGCCGACGTCCGTGCCGAGGCGCTGGCCGATCACGATGGCAGGAACACCGACAAGCTGTGGTGGTTCGTGCGCAACCGGCTGCGCGAGGTCCAGGGCGGCCTGCACCCCGCCGAGCAGGCGGGCTGGGACGGCGACAACCGCATCGAGGAGCTGATCGCGCACATCCGGAACCCCGGCAACGGCGACGGGCGCCACCGGGCACCGGCCTACCGCGCGTTCCGCGACAACGGCATCACCACGATCACGCAGGCGGCCGCCATGGACGACGCCGCCCTGGCGGCGCTCGGCCTCGGGGACTCGGCCATCAAGGCGATCCGCACCGCGCTCGGGCGCGCGGCGGTCAAGGGCGTGGTCGCCCGGCACGCGCACACCGAGCCCGCCCGCCGTCGGGCGGCCGCGCTGGCGCGGGCCATGGGCGCCGGCCCGACCTCCGAGCAGCTCCGGCAGGCCCTGCACGTGGCAGTCCACGAGCGGCTGGTCACCGCGCTCGCCGCCGGCAGGACGACCGAGGCCGCCTCCCTCCGGGAGGCGCTGCACTCCGACGATCCGGAACGGCTGCTCGCGGCCGCCGGGGTGGCCGGGATCGCCACGGCGATGACCGGCATCACGGCGCCCACGCCGTTCGCCCGCGCCGGAACCACCGAGGAGCTGACCCCGACCGAGCTGCGCATCCTCGCCGCCCACGCCGGCGGTGCCCTGCCCCACCACGACCGCGGCACCGCCGGCGGGATCGACGCCCGGCTCGTCGCACTGGCGGTGCTCCACGTGAACCAGCGGGCGAAGGGACCCGCGGGCACGCGGCCGCAGGTCACCGGGACCGGGCGTCGCCCCATCCCCATCCGCGGGCGGATGCCATCGGGGCACGAACGGCGCCACGGCGCCACCGGGGCCGTGCTCCCGGGTCTCGCCGCCGGTGCTGGTGGATCGGGTGGCGTGGACTGGGGTGCCCTGGTCGACCTCGTGAGCAGCGGGCCGGCACTGCTCGGCATGTCGGTTCTCACGGGGAGCGCGCTCGCGGTGCACGGCGTGCTCGTGGTCCGTGCTCGTGGTCCGCCGGGGTGGCTGATCTCCGTGAGCCGGTTCGTCGGCGCCGGTGCCCGGCTGGCGGCGGCCGCGGTGAGGGCCACCGCGCCGTGGACGTCGGTCCGGCCCTTCACCCGGCACATCGCCGCTGTCGCCGTGCCCGCTGTGGGCGAGGTGCCCTCCCCCGCCGTGCTCCGGACGGCGACCCGTCGCCCGCGTGGTGGCGGATGGCGGCGAGCGGTGGCTGCCGCGCTGTTGGGCGGGGTGCTCGTCGCGCCGGCCGCCCTCGTGAGCGGACTCGGCGCGGACCTCTCAGCGGAACCTGCGGCCCGCGACGAGATCGCGGTCGTGCGCACCGGGGCCGGCAGCCCGGGAACCGGCGCGGCCGCTCCGGCTCCGGACCGGAACGAGCCGGCGCATGCGTTCGGGGCGACGGTCGTCGGCCTGCGGGACGACACGGTGCGGGAGCTGGCGGCCGGGATGGGCACGTCGCCGGAACGGGTCCGTGCGGGGAACCCCGGTCGTGGGCTGCCCGTCGGTGACGACTCACCGCTGCCGGCGCCGGTGGTGCTGGGCATACCGGACGACGCGCGGATCCTGCGGGACGGGGTGTGGCGCACCCAGGGGATCGACGGTCGCCGCGGGTTGTCGGGGATCGCGGCGCGGTTCGGCGTGCCCGGGGATGGCCCCGGGTTGACCGACGAGCCGAACAACGCCGCCCGGTTGGCAGGCCGCGACCAGAACGTGATCTTCAGGGGCGAGCCGTGGGTCATCCCCGGGCTGTCCGAGCATTGGCACCAGGAGCAGGAGCAGGAGCAGGAGCAGGAGCAGGAACGGGAGGGCCACGAGCAGCGCACGGAGATCGAGCGGCGGCGCATGCTGGAACAGCAGCGGCAGGCGGGGCACGAGGCTCACGACGCCGAGCAGCACGCTCCACCCGCGACTGGCTCGTCGGACGGGCCGCCCGCTGGCCGGGCCGTCCTGATCACCGCGCTCGCGCTCGGGGCCGGGCTGCTCGTCGTTCGCATCAGCGGCGGGGTCGGCCGGCGGCTGCGGAACCGCTCGGATCGCGCCCGCACCCGCCCGGTGCCGGACCGCACGGACGTCGCGGTCGAGCGGCTCGCGGAGCTGCTGCGTGGCCGTCCCGGTGCCGAGGCGTGGGATCGGCTGCTCACCGCGGATGCGCTTCTCCGCGCCGCCCGGACCGCGGTGGAGAAGGCGCCGGGGGACGCGTTCGAAGCGGAACTGCTCGCGATGGCCCGGCAGGAGTGGAACGAGGCGATCGCGGCGCTGGCAGACGTGGCCGGCGACGCGATCTGGGACGTGGGCCGGCTCGGTGCACCGGATCTCGTGGTCGCGCGGGCGACGGGCCGCACCGAGGCGGACGTGGCGGTGGTGACGCGCGGGGTCCGGGCAGTGCTGGGCGTGCAGCCGGGACGCGCCCCGCGGCGGCTGCGGCCGTGGCACCGGTGGAGCGCGCGTGGGACGGCCGAGCGGCAGCTCGTCGCGGATCTGACGGCGGCGGCCGCACCGCTGGACGCCCTGCGGGAGCGGGTGGCCGGATACCGCGGACACGTGGAGCACGAGTGGGCCGAGGTCGTGCTGCTCGTGCAGGAGGCCGTGTCGTGGTTGCTCCACGACCCGCGGGTGGGAGGGCCCCGCGGCGACGCGTTGCGGGAGCGCGTCGCGCGGGAGCTGGGCCTTCCACGGGCGTGGGTGGACTCGATCGTGGCGGACCCGGCCGTGCCGGCGGACAACCCGCCGGCCGTCGGTCATGACCCGCACCGGCGCTGGCGGGTCGGCATGGACCTGCCGTTGGTGCGGGAGCGGCTGCAGCACCGGCTGGAGGTCCTGGGCCGGGCCCTGGCGAAATGGGCGGCGTACGGGGCCGCCTGGGGGCCTGCCGTCGACGCGCACCGGATCGCGGTGGCCGTGGCGGTGCGCGCGGCGCTCGACGGCGGGGTTCCGGAAGCGGCGGTGGCGCGGATCGTCGGGGTGGACGTCACCGGGGTGCGGCAGCTGGGGAACGGCACGGCGGTTGCCGCTGACGAGCGGGCTCTGCCCGGAGTCCTGGCCGGGGACGCGGTGTTCCGGGTGGCGGATGCGGCGAAGCCGGGCGGCGCAGACCCGGCGCACCCGATTCGGGGGCCGCCCCGGCTCAAGCGTGCGATCACGCGCGGGGTGCGGCTCCTGTGGCGCCTGCTGGTGCGTTGGCTGCCTGCGCGGCGCGCGCTGCGCCGCGGGATCCGGGCGCAGGCGCATGCCTGGTCGGAGTGGGAGACGGCGCGGGACGCGGCGGGATCGGCACTGGCGAAGAACCGCGGTCTGCGGGCACAGCTGGAACGGGACGCCGGCGGGCTGCTCGCGATGGTGACCGGCGTCGCCTCCGATGCGGACACGACCGCCCTGGACCGCTCCAACACGGCCGTCCGCCGGGCGTACGAGGCGCAGGACCGGGCGTGGGCCGGCTACCTCTCGGTCGTGGCGCCGGCCGTACGGGACGCGGCGGCGCGGCTGCCGCACCGGGTGGTGGCCGATGTGGCCGGGCTGGACTGGGAGACGGTCGCCGAGCTGGTCGGCAGGTGGGAACCCGATCCCGGGGAGCGGTTCGACGGCGTCGACGGGTTCACGCACCGGTGGTGGGAGTTCTGGCGGTTCCGGCACCCGGCGCCCGATCTGACGCTGCCGGACGGCCGCACGATCGCCCAGGAGTGGCTGGCCGTCGACTTCCGCAGCCGGACCGGCGACGAGCTGGCGCTCGTGATGGTCGTGGACGGCCGGATCGTCGGGCTGGGCCCGCGGCGGCCTGCCGTGTTCGACGTGGCGGACGGGCATTTCCACCCCCGGGACTACGCGGACTCCCGACGGGCCAGCACCCAGGGCTTCCTGGAGCGGCTGGTGGGGGCCGGGATGCAGGGGCCGATCACCTTCCACTCCATCCCACAGCGCACGAAGGGGTGGGCGATCCTGGGCGGAGTCCTGTACTACCTGGTCGCGAACGTGGTCAAGCTCAGCGTGGTCTTCCGGGTGCCGATGCTGGAGATGTGGGGCAAGTTCCCCGACGTCCGCCAGCTGGACACGATCCGCAACCTGCCCCGGGAGCTGCGGTGGCGCGCGGTGACCGGCGTCGTCGGGGCCCGGACGGACATCCCTGGAGCGAGGAGCTACCTGCGGGCCGTGGCGATCATGTACCCGGACCTGTTCGTGATGGTCGGGGAGACCACGCTGTTCAAGGAAGCGGTCGCGGGAATGCTCGGCGAGCAGGCCACCCACATCCTGAACGTCAAGTGGCTGACGCAGGCCGAACGGCTGCTCACCGCGGCCGGCCTGCTCAGGGCGGCCGTTCGCGACGGGCGGCTGGACGCCGCAGGCCTGCCCGGCGGACTGGCTGAGGTGATCCTCGGCGAGCACCCCGAGCCGGAGGCGTCGGCCCTGGCGTTGCTCCCGACGCTGCTGCGCCACGTCGACGCCGTTCGCAGCGGGTTGGCCGCGGCCGGCCACAGCCGGGAGGCCAACGATCTGCTGACGGCCACCGAGCAGCAGGCCCTGCCGGTGTACAACCCGCACCTGGCCGAGCTGCTGCAGGCTTCGTCGGAGATCGGTTTCCTGGTTGTCCTGCACAACGATTTCGGGCTGGCCCGGATCCTGGCCGACGGCCGGTTCGGCGAGGCCGTTCCGGACGGCCGGTACGGGATGCCGTTGCTGGGTCTGCTCGCCGAGCACCGCGGCGCCAAGGTCGTGATCGCGCATCTGGGCATGGGCAAGTTCACCGGCACCAGCGCGGAGGAAGAGGCCGCGTCGGTGGAGTACCTGCGGCTCTGGGGCCGGATCTTCAGCGATCGGCGGTTCGACCACGTGTACACCGACGACTCCTGGAGCGAGGTGACGCGGCGGCTGCTGGCCAGCGAGACGATCACGGACGCGTTCGTCGAACTCGTCCGCAGACACGGGGATCGGATCGTCAACGGCTCGGACGCCGTGAAGCCGGAGTCGATCTCCGAGTACATCCAGTACCTGTACGAGAAGGCATCGATCCACGGCCGCGTCCTCGCCGAGATCGGCGAGGACGCGTACCACGGCCTGCGGCACGGCAACCTCGAACGACTGCTGCTCACCGCGCAGCGGGATGTGCAGCGGTGGGCGTACAAGCAGCTCACCTCGGGACTGTGGGACGACTTCCGCAGCAGGTTCTCCGAGAAGCGCAACCGGTACGTCGACGAGTGGGCCGAGCGCTACGAGTTGGAGATCGGTCGGCCCGGCGAGCGGGATTCGGCCGCTCGGGACGGGATCGACGTCGTCGGTCCGGGTGACTGGCGCGACCGCGGCGATCGGGCCACCGAGCAGATCCGGTCCTTCATGCACTGGGCGAAGGCGGTCGACGAGGACGTGGCCAGCGGGCGCCGGCTGGTGAACCTGCGGTTGCTCGGGCACGCGCTGGCCGCGGGCTGGCTCGACGTCCGAGCAGCCGCTGCCGACCGCAAGCGCCGCAAGGAGGTGGAGAAGCGGGAACGCAGCGGGTTGGCCCGTGCCGCTGGTACCGCGGACCTCGACCTGCGGGACACCGGCGGCTGGCCGTACACCGCGGAGGCGTTGATCGCGGCCCACGAGGCCGACCGGGCCATGGGCGGCGCCGACCCGACGTTGCCCGGGCGGGTGCTCGCCCGGGTCCAGGGGACCCAGGTCGAGCAGTACCGCGACGACGAGGAGCTGCGCCGGTCGCGCCGGAGCCTCCTCTGGCACACCGGCGTGGCGATCGTGATCTCGACGGGGTTGGTCGTCGTCGGCGCGTGGTTGCTGCTGCCGATCGGCATCGCGGCCAACTACGGCGCATTCGCCGCCCGCGGCGCGTTGAACACCCAGCGGGGCGGCTACTCCCAGCAGATTCGCGTGCTGGTCGAATCGATCAAGGAGCGCGGACAGCTCGTCATGGACCTCCCGCGCAGGCTGATCGTGGTCATGCGCAAGTACGCGGTGCTCGACCAGGTCGGCCCGGACCGGATCGCCGACTACGACCCGGTTGCCAACGACGTCCAGCTCCTCGGGAACGCATTGATCCACACGCCGCTCGGGCACCTTCGGAGCGTCCTCGAGGAGTGGCAGGTCGGCCGTGACACGGACACCGCCCGGTCGCCGTGGTTCTACCGGACGGTCGACACCTTCCTCCAGGTTCTCGCACAGGCGCCGAAGGACACCGCTCAGCTGCGTCACGACCTCGGGGTGCTGGTGTTCGGGTCGTTCCTGCGTGAGGCGAGCAGCGCCTTCGGGGCGCAGGCCGAGTCGTTCCACGGCCTCAACCCCCACGGCGGGATGCTCGGCCGGACGCTGCACGCCGCGCTGGCGGTGACGTTCCTGATCAACCTGGCCTGGTACTGGCCCGCCCTGGCGAGCGCGGACACCGTCCTGCAGCTTCTCCTGAACGGCTCTTACCTGATCGCCACACTGGTGTTCCTCCTCCACGCGATGTCGTCGGGAATCACCGGTGCGGCCGGGTTCGACATCGGCGGCCATCCTCGGATCCGCCGGCTGGTGCAGGTGGTCGGCTTCCCCGTGATCACGGTGGCGAACGCGTTCCTCACCGTGCAGCTCGGCTGGGTCGAGAACAGCCTGCTGGTCATCCCGGCGATGACCCTGACCCTCTCGTCCGCGTACCTCAGCTTCCTCGGCGTCGTCACGGAGTTCGGACTCGGGCGGATCGCTCCGCGGATGGGTGCGGCCGCGAACATCGTGCTCAACGTCAGCCTGCTCGCCTTCGGGGTTCTCGCCCTCCCGCTCGGTGACGCGATCGGTCTCTTCGTGGCCGGATGGCTCGCGATCCTGATCATGTCCAAGATCGACAACTGGGTCGTTCGCCACACCCGCAGCCCGCCCGGGGGCGGTGTCACGACCCGGCGGCTCTCGCCCGACGAGCACCGCAGGCTGGTCGGCCTGCTCGAGCACCACCTCGGAGGTCTGTCCCATGAGGAGTACCCGGGCGGTCGCGTGCAGCTGGAGTGGCCCGAGTGGATGGACCGGTTCACCGCCGCCGGGCTGGCGGGCCTGGAATGGGAGCTGGTCGCCTACACGATCTTCGATGTGCATGGCCGGGCCTGGTACGTCGAGTGGTCGCACGTCCGGGACTGGCTCGACGAGCGGATCCGCGCGGGCATGCTCGACGCCTCGACCAACGGCGTGTTGGCGACGCACGAGGCTGAGCATGCCGCGCGGCCCGGTGCGACCCACCCGGAGGACGGGTGGCGGGGCCACTGGCTCGAGGTGAAGCGGCTGCTCATCCCGCTGTACGCCGCCGGCTACCCCCACCCCGCGGCGCCCGAGCCGAATCCTCGGATGCCCGACGCCGTCACGCCGTTGATGCTGCTGAAGACGCTGCGACCCCGCGCCGTGCACACGCTGCGGGCGCTGGCCGACTCGACCGGTCTGAACTCGGGCACGGTGCGCGACCGGATGGCCCGCCTCGAGGAGCTCGGCCTCGTGGCGGTCGCCAGGGGCTCCCTGCTGGAGTTCACGTTGACCGGGGCCGGTGTCCTGGCCGTGGAGGCAGTGCGTGCCCTCGAATCGGGATGGGTCGCCGACCCGACGCTCGTGAGGGCCGTCTCGGACCTCGAGCGGCTCCTGGGCGAGTGGCCCCACCGGTGGCGCCCGGCCGCCCGCGACCGCGTGGGGCTCGCCGTCGAGCGGGTCAGCGGCTTGGTCGAGTCGAGCGGTCCGGGTGCGCCACACGGGCTGCGAGGGCTGCTCGACCCGCATCGCCGCTCGACGTCCGAACACCGGCGCACCGGCCCGGGTGGGACCGCAGCCGGTGCCGTCGCCCGGGACGGGGCCGGGTCGCGCCGGGATCCCGGCCCGCCGGCCGCGCCGCCGTACACGCTGCGCCTTCTCCTCGACGCGATCCGGCAGAGTCCGCGGATCACGCTCGGCGCGCTGACCGCCGCCACCGGCGTACCGGTCACCAACCTGCGGAACCGCGCGCAGCTCCTGCGCGAGATCGGGCTGGTGACCCCCGGGCGGCTCGAGCTCACACGGACAGGTGAGGCCGTGGTGGAGGCGCTCGACCGCCCGCACGCGGTGCCGGCCGCGGCACTGGCGGCGTTCGACGAGTGGCCCGGCGGGTCGGAACGCGGCGCAGGCGACCGGTACCGCGGGCTGGTGGCCGCAGTGCTCGGTCGGCAGGAGGCCGCGGAGGACGGCGGCCATGGCCCGGGCCGGCTGCTGACGGTGGGCGGGCTCGTCGGCGGGTTGATCGGCCTGCCGGCGCTGCTCGGCCGGGCGGGTACGGCTTCGGCCGATGTGCTGCCCGATGGTGTGGTCGGCTCGGGAGGTTCTCGGGTCGACGCGATGGGTCTGGTCGGGCAGGTGCCGGGGCCGCTCGCCGGCGCCGTCGCGTCGGTTGTGGTGGTCCTCCTCGCGGCGCGTCTGGCGTACGCGATCTGGTCGCGCGGTCCGCCGGTCCGGTCCGGTGCGGCGCAGACCTCCGACGACGGCCGGGTCCGGTCGCTGCTCGCGGCCGTGGATCCGGTAGATGTCGCGGCGCTGTGGGAGCGGTCGAGCGTCGAGGACCGCGAGCGGCTGAAGCGCCACCACCGCGACCGGATCCGGGAGCGCGTCGTCCTGCTGGCGAGCCCCGGCACCACCGCCGCTCACGTCTCCGAGCTGAACCTGCCTGCGGACCACGTGTGGGCCACGACCCGCGACCCGATCCGGTTCGTCCCGCGCTGGTGGCACCGCATCAGCCCGGTGGCCCAGCGGGTCGGCGCGGAGATCCTCCCTGCCGGTTCGGGCGGCACCGGCGGGCTCGGCCTGGCGCACGACAGCTACATCCGGCGAGGCTCCCCGGCGCTACCGCACATCGTCGCGATCGTCATCGGCCGGGGCGACCGGGTACCGGTCGCGCCGCAGGCGATCGGCGGGTTCGCCGGCCGTGTCGACCGGCGTGGGCCCGATGAGGCGGCGCTGGTGGACGCGGTCGACTTCTCGCTGGTCCCGCCGGTCCACCGGGACGACGAGCGCGGCACGGTATGGATCTTCGTCGGGGCCGAGGCGATGGTCGTTCTCGACACCGAGGGCGTCGTGCTGGCCGCCAAGCCCCGGTCGAGCCCGCTCGGCGGGCGGACCGGCCGGATCGTGCGCCGCCTCGTCGAGATCGTGGCGCAGCTGCGCAGGACCGACCGGCTCGGGCGAGGGCGGTCGGCATCGATGGTCGCCGGTCTGACGGGGACGGCGCTGGTGCTTCCCGCCGCAATGGGATCGGCGGGCCGGGCCGGCGCAGAGCCGGCCCCCGTTGCGGGCGAAGCGTGGGCGGATGCGCCGGCCGGCTTGCTGGACGGCCCGATCGGCGTCGTCGGGGTGGTCGTCGCCGCTGTCGTCGGCACGTGGGCCGTGCTGCGCTTCCTGAGACGGCGGAACGCGACGCCGGCGCAGGCGTGGGAACGGCTCGCCGTTGCGTTGCGGGCGCAGTTCGAGGCGGAGGACCGCGACGTCTTCACGCGCGCGCAGCACTCGCTGTGGGCGATCACGAGGACTCACACGGCCCTCCTCGAGGCGCGCTCCCGAGCCCGGTGGCTGTCGATCGATGCCGAGACGTGGACGGGGCCGGTCGGGCAGCTCGCCCTGCGGGACGGCCGCTGGCCGTACGGGGAGCCGGGCGATGTACCCGAGGTCGCACGGCGCTTGGTGGAACGGGATCGCGCCCTGCTCACGGGCTTCGTCGACCTGTTGCCGGTCGAGCTGCGGTACGCGATCGACGAGCTCAGGGACGTGCACCGGCTCCTGCCCCGCGTCGGCGAATGGCTCTCCGCGTGGACGAGGTCGGCGGCGGTCGGGGCCTACCGGGAGTCGATGACGTTGGGCGACGACCACCGCGGGCGGGGCCTCGACGAGGCCCTCGATGCGGCCGAGGTGGCGGCGCGCGACGTGCTCCACCTGCTGAGCCGGACGCGGTTCCTGCCGCTCGACCGCGACGCCGGACGATCCGCCTGGGGCCGGCTGACCACCGCGGTGGCGGAGCTCGCTGCACGGCTGCCGGACGAGCGCAGTATCGCGGCGCTCACGGCGTTCGCGCGGATCGCGGAGGACGTCTCCGACTGGACCGACCGGACGCTGACCCCGTTGTGGCAACGCGCCATGGAGCAGGTCGACGGACGGCTTGCGAACGAGCACCTCTGGTTGGCCCTCCTCCGCCGCTGGGTAGGGCGCGACGACGAGGGCCCGCTGCGCGGTCTGCTCGCGCGCTACGAAGCGCTCCGGGCGTTGGATGGGCTGCCCGCGGACGCAGGTGAGGAGGCGCGCCTTCTCGCGGCCACGACGACGGCCGTGTGGAAGTGGGAGGCGCGCCTCTCGCTGCGGTCGTACCGATTCGAGCTCGCGCGCTACACGGATGCGGCAATCGAGTACGCGAGGCAGCACCGGCTCCAGCGGATCCTCGCGCCGGTGCTGGAGGGCTTGGCTCCGGAGGTTGAACCGGCGGCGCTCGCCGCCGCGAGGCTGCGCGCCCAGGAGCGGTTGACCGCGGAGATGGAGCTGCTGGCAGCCGACCGGGCGGTGACCCGGGAGCACCGATCAGCGGTTCTGGAGTACCTGACGGAGCGGAGGCGGGCCGGGCGTTCGTCAGGTGCTGCTCCGCTCGGCCTGGCCGGGCTCGGTGCGGAGGGGGCCCCGGACTGGGCGGCGACCGCAGTGCAGGTCGCTCTCGCCGTCGCCGCCCTGGTGTGGGCGTTCACGGCGCTGAGAGCACGGTGGTCGCGCGCCGATGCCCGACAGCAATCGGCTGCGCCCGCCATCGACGCCGGGTCCCCGGGGCGCGGCGCCCATCCCGTGACGATCGGGCCGGACGGGCGCCCGACCCCGGCCCTCCTCGCGAACGGCAGCCGTTCGCTCTGCTCGTCGAGGCCCGGTCGCGTTCGCCACCCCCGGGCCGCGGGCCGGCCACTGCGCACACATCCGCACCCGGCGCGCCCGACCGCGCTGACTCAGCTCCCCGGGACCCCGGTCCCCGGGATTTCGAAAACGGGCAGCGCGGGGCGATCCCGCCTGCCTTCTCGTGGCGCGTCGAGGACGGCCACCGGCCCACAGGAGGAAAATGATGGGTGCACCCCGACCGAATCCGGACCTACCTCTGTTCCTGGCACCCGGGCAGGCCGTACCCGTACCTGAGACCGGGCGGGGAGCCGCGCCGGTCGAGCCCTACCAGGACGATCCCCGGTGTGAGCTCGTCGGATGCGACGCTCCTCTCCCGCCTTCCCCCGGCAACGAGGAAACGATCCGTTACTGCTGCCGGGAGCACCGCAGGGAAGCGCGCGCCCAGCGCAGCCGGGCCCGTCACGGGGGTGAGCGGTGATCCGCGATCTCAGCCCCTGCCCGGGATTCCTCCCGGTGGATCTCCCGACTTGCACCGCGCTCGGGGGAACCGCCGGATGCCGGCGGCCGGCGGGTCTGGTGCGTCCGGAGCCGCACGTGTTTTGAACTGAATGTTCCAGAACGTGTTACGGTACCCGGGTGCCCCGCCCCCGGACCTTCGACGAAAACCGCGCCGTCGACGCCGCCATGCGTACGTTCTGGGCCAACGGCTACGAGGCCACCACCACCGAGGACCTCTGTGCCGCCACCGGCCTGGGCCGCAGCAGCATCTACAACACGTTCACCAGCAAGCACGAGCTCTTCCGGCGGGCGCTGCTGCACTACGTGGCGACGATGAACGCGACGCAGCTGGGCATCCTCGACGACGAGGAGCGCTCGCCGGTCGAGCGGCTGCGCGCCATGTTCGCCGCCGTGATCGATGGCGAGATGGCAACGCGGCGGGACGGCCGCAGCATCGGCTGCCTCACCGTCAACACCACGGTCGAGCTCGCCGGGCGCGACCCCGAGGCGGCCGAGATCCTCGACCGGGACGTCGAGCGGCGGGCCGCCGCCCTGCGCGTCGTCATCGCCGCGGGTCAGCGCGCCGGCGAGATCGCCTCGGCACGGGACGCGCACGCTCTGGCGCGCTACCTGAACGCCGTGATCGGGGGGATGCGCGTTGCCGGGCAGGGCGGCGCGGACCGGGCCGCGCTGCGGTCCATCGCCGACACCGCGTTGGACGCGCTGATCGGCTGACGCGGGTCGTGCACGCGGGCGTACGCGCGCGCCCAGGTTATGGATAGATTAGTACAAAACTAGGAGGAACGCGTGCCGCGTGCCGTGTACGTGCTTGCCCTCGGCATCTTCGCCATGGTCACGAGCGAGTTCGTGGTCGCAGGGCTCATGCCGCAGATCGCGTCCGGGCTGGACGTCTCGATCTCCCAGGTCGGCTACCTGATCACCGCGTTCGCGGTGGCGATGGCCGTAGGTGGCCCGGTGCTGACGGTCCTCGTCATGCGGCTGCTGCCGAGGACCGCGCTGCTCCTGCTGTTCGCGCTGTTCCTCGCGGGCAACGTCCTGGCCGCCACCGCGCCGAACTACCCGGTGATGCTGCTCGCGCGGCTGGTCACGGGCACCGCGTCGCAGGCGTTCTTCGGTGCCGCCGTGTCGATCTGCGTCGTACTGGTGCGCCCGGAGGTGCGGGGCCGGGCCATCTCGGTGGTCATCAACGGCCTCATGCTCGGAACGCTGCTCGGGCTGCCGCTGGCCACGTTCGTCGGTGCCGCCCACGGGTGGCGTGCGGCGTTCTGGGCGATCTCGGTGCTCACGGTGGCGGCGGCCCTGGCCACGATCGGCGGGGTGCCTCCGCTCGAGCGCATCGCGGCCGGCCCGCTGCGTCACGAGCTGGGGGTGTTCCGGCGCCCGCGCCTCTGGCTGGTGCTGTCCACCAGCCTGCTCGTGATCGGCGCGACGTTCTCCGCGTTCAGCTTCCTCAACCCGATCCTCACCGTGATCAGCGGGTTCGACGCGGGCGCCGTCCCGCTGCTGCTCGTGGCCTACGGGGCCGCCACGGTCGTCGGGAACACGGTCGTCGGGCGCTTCGCCGACCGGCATGCGCTGGCCGTGCTGGTCTGCGGGCTCGTGCTGAACCTGGTGTTCCTGACCGGGTTCGCCCTGTTCGCCCACGTCGGCGCGGCGGCCGTGGCGTGCATGCTCGGCGTCGGGCTCGTCGGCGTCACGATGAACCCCGCCATGGGCGTGCGGGTGCAGCGCGCCGGGAACATCGGACCGTTGGTCAACACGATCCACGGTTCGTTCATCACCGGGGGGATCGTCGTCAGCTCCGCGGTCGGCGGGCTGGTGATCGACGGGTTCGGCCTGCGCGCGCCGCTGTGGCTCGGGGCGGGGCTGGCGTTGCTCGGGATCCTCACGCTGGTGCCCGACCTCGCCCGGAGGGACGCCCCGCAGGTGCGTCAGTGCCAGGTCGTGGCGTGAGCGTCGAAGAGCTCGGGGTCGCTCTCGACCGGCAGCACGCAGACGATCTGCCCGCCCGGCACGCGCAGGATCCGGCAGTCCAGCCACCGCCCCACCTGCTCGGCCCCGAGTCCCAGCAGGCGGGCGGTCTCGGCGTCGGGGTCGTCGGACTCGATGTCGATGTGGATGCCCGGCGCGTCGTCGACGGCCTGGACCGCGGTGACCAGCCCGGGGACCGCGCCCCGCAGCGAGGTGAACTGCGGGTGGTCGGGAAGGGCGCGGGAGGGCACGCCGAGCGCGGCCGACCAGAACTCCGCGGCCCGGGTCGCCTGGTCGGTGGGGTGTCGATGATCACGGCGTAGACGCGGCTGCGGTGCATGCGGTTGATCCTTCCCGTGCCCGCCAGTAGTTTCGTCGGCGTGACTGCCGGGTCGGCCATGGGCCATTCACGGATGGGGCACCCGGCCGGGGCGTGACGCCCCCGCGGGCTCGCAGCCCGCCGCCTTCTCACGAACTCCCGCACCCACCGGATTTCGTGAGAAAGGATCACCTCAACCGCATGTTCCTCGATCCCCAGCGACAGGTCATCGACGAGTTCCGCGCGAACGGCGGCTGGGTCGGTGGACCGTTCGTCGGCGCCCGCCTGCTCCTGCTGACCACCACCGGCGCGCGGTCCGGTGCACCGCACACGGTGCCGCTCGGCTACCTGCCCGACGGCGGCGAGCAGGTCCTCGTCATCGGCTCGGCCGGCGGCTCGCCGCGCCACCCCGCTTGGTTCCACAACCTCGTGGCCCAGCCGCGCGTCACGGTGGAGGACGGCGTCTTCGTCGCCGACGCGCTCGCCGTCGTACTGGAGGGCGCCGACCGGGACCGCGCCTTCGCCCGTGCCGTGGAGACCGACGCGGGATGGGCCGCGTACGAGGAGCGGTCCGGGCGCGTCCTGCCCGTGGTCGCGCTCCGGCCGCTGCCCGGTCCGCCCCGCTACGCCGGAGGGGCGTCGCCCGTCTCGAGCGCCACGCTCATCCGGGTCCACGGCGCGTTCCGCCGCGAGCTCGCCCTGATCCGGCGCGAGGTGGCCGGGACCGGCGCGAGCGTGGGTGCGCAGCTGCGCGCGAACTGCCTGACCCTCTGCGCGGGCCTGCACAACCACCACCTCGGCGAGGACGGCGCGCTCTTCCCGCTGCTCGCGGCGCGGCAGCCCGACCTGGAGCCCACCCTCGAGCGCCTGCGGGTCGAGCACGAGCGGATCGCCGCGCTCGTCGCGCAGCTGCAGGAACTCGTCGCCGGGCCCGCGGACCCTGCTGCGCTGCACCGTGACGTCGACCGGCTCACCGACGCGCTCGAACGGCACCTCGCGTACGAGGAGGAGCGGCTCGTCCCGGCGCTGGACGCCGTCCTAGGCTGATCCGGTGACGGGGGACGTGCTGATCCGCCAGCTCGAGTACCTCGTCGCGCTGGCGAGGGAGCGCCACTTCGGCCGGGCCGCGCAGGCGTGCCACGTCAGCCAGCCCGCCCTGTCGGCGGCGATCCGCAGGCTCGAGCACGAGCTGGACGTCCCGATCGTGCTGCGCGGGCAGCGGTTCGGTGGGTTCACCCCGGAGGGGCAGCGCGTCGTCGGCTGGGCGCACCGGATACTCGCCGAGCGCGACGGGCTGCGCACCGACCTGGACCGGATGCGCAGCGGTCTCTCCGCCACGCTGCGGATCGGCGCCATCCCCACGGCGGTACCCGCGACACCGCTGATCACGGCGCGGTTCGAGGCCGCTCACCCGCGGGCGTTGGTGCGGATCGAGGCCCTCTCGTCCCGGGAGATCGCGCGCCGGCTCACCGACTTCGAGCTGGACGTCGGCATCACCTACCTCGACGACGAGTCGGCGGCCTCGATGCGCGTGGTGCAGCTGTACTCGGAGCGGTTCCTGCTGCTGATGCCGGCGGACAGCCCGCTGGCGCACGAGCGGGTGGTGGAGTGGGCCGCGGCGGCGGAGCTGCCGCTGTGCGCCCTCACCCCCGACATGCGCAACCGGCGGATCCTCGACGCGACGATGGCGACGGTCGGAGCCCGGCTGGCGCCGGTGATGGAGACCGACAACGTGGGTGCGCTGTACGCGCACATCGCGAAGCGGGGCCTGTCGAGCATCGTGTCCCACGCCTGGGTGCACGCGTTCGGCGTGCCCGTGGGCAGCTGCGTGCGCCCGCTCGCGGAGCCCAACCCACACCCGCCGGTCGGGCTTGTCGCGCTGCCGCGGGAGCCGCCCTCGATCCTCGTGGACGCGGTGTGGAGCGCGATGGAGGGCACGGACCTGTCCGCCGACTTCGAGCGGTCGCTCGCCGGCGCGCTCGAACAGTAGTTCGGTCCTTCCACGGGGTTGTCCACAGCTGTGGAGGGTGGTGCGTGAGGATGGTCGGCATGACGAGCGTTCGCTGGGGAGTGGTGGGTCCGGGCCGCATCGCGGCCAAGGTCGTGCGCGACTTCGTGCACATGCCCGACGCCGAGGTGGTCGCGGTGGCGTCCCGGTCGCCCGAGCGGGCGCGGGCGTTCGCCGACGCGAACGGGATCGTGCGCGCACACGGCTCCTACCGCGCGATCCTCGACGACCCCGACGTGGACGCGCTCTACATCGCCACCCCGCACCCCCAGCACCGCGCGGTGGCGCTCGCGGCGATCAAGGCGGGCAAGGCCCTGCTGGTGGAGAAGTCCTTCACGATCACGCCCGCCGCCACCGTGGAGATCGCGACGGCCGCCCGCGACGCAGGCGTGTTCGTCATGGAGGCGATGTGGACCCGCTTCCAGCCCGCGGTCGTCCGGCTGCGCGAGCTGCTCGCCGACGGAGCGATCGGCGAGGTCCGCGGCGTGCAGGGCGAGCTCGGCGTGAACGCGCCCACCGATCCCCTGGACCGGTTCTACAACCCCGCGATCGGCGGCGGTGCCCTGTTCGACCTGACGGTCTACCCGGTGTCATTCGCGCAGATGGTGCTCGGCACCCCGGACACCGTGGTCGCGCACGGCGTCCTCGCGCCGTCCGGTGTGGACGTCGAGGAGGCCGTGCTGCTCGGGTGGGCCGACGGGCGCACCGCGTCGCTCTTCACGTCGCTGCGCTGCGCCACGCCGGGGCAGATGCGGGTGTTCGGCACGGGCGGCTGGGTCGACGTCCTGCCGCGGTTCCACCACCCCGACACGATCGTGCTCCACCGCGTTGGCCACGAGCCCGAGGAGATCACCCGCCCGCACACGGGCGGCGGATACGTGCACGAGCTGCGCGAGGTCACCGACGGCGTGCTCGCCGGGCGGACGGAGAGCGCGGTGATGCCGCTCGCCGACACGGTCGCGGTGCAGGACGTGCTCGGCGCGGTGGCCGACCAGCTCGGGATGCGGCCCCAGGAGGGCCCGGCCGAGCTGGACGGCTGAGCCGGCCCGCGCGCGTCCCGCGTCAGGCCCGATCGCGCCAGTTGATGGCCTCACAGGCGACGACCACCGGCCACGCGGCGACGGCGCCCGCCACCCAGACCGGTCCGGCCGCCGCCACGGCGAGCGGCCCGCGCGCCCGCAGCGCGTGCAGGTCGCGCCGGAGCGCCGCGGTGACGGCGGGCCCGTCGAACCCGGCGAGCAGGACCAGCAGGACGGCGCCGACGAGGAGGTAGGTCAGCAGGAGCGGCAGTGCCATCAGCGGGTGTTCTCCATGCGGGACGCGGCGGCGAGGATGGCCGCCGCGAACGCCCGTGCCTCGTCGGGGGTGTCGAGCGTCCGGCCCGGGACCACGAGGATCCCGCCGCCCAGCAGGTGGACCCCACCCGCCCAGGTCAGCTTGTACGGAACCCGCTCGGCGTACCCGGCCGGCCGGATCGGCTCCGGCAGTTCGACGATCGCGCGCACCGGCTCCGGCGGGCGCTGGTCGCTCGGCCGGCGCAGCTGGGTCACCCGGCTTCCCCGGACGGACCCGCCGAGCAGGGACTGCAGCAGGCCGCGCCGGCCCGGCGCGGGAACGGCGTGCGCGCCGCCGCGCGGGGGGAGGGCGCGGCACCCGTCGGCGGTGTGATCCGGCCCTGCGTCGCCGGTGCGGGCATCGGGACTCCGATCGGGATCGAGGCGCGGCGCGTCCGCCCTGCCGCCGGGGACGCTGCGGAGTGGCCGGTCCGTCGGGCGGCGGGTGGACATCAGGCCGCCCGGCCGAGGTCGGTGCGCGTGACGGAGGGGCCTGCGAGCCAGGAGAGGATCTGGCGCACGATCGCCAGCCGGTCGTCCTCGTGCTCGAAGGAGCGCCAGTCGATCAGGGCGGCGATCCGGGCGACCAGATCGGGGTCGCCCGGATCGACCGGCCCCGCGACGGGGAGGCGGACGATGTGGTAGCCCCGGCTGTCCAGCCAGGACGCGATGTGCGCCGGAGCCAGGGTGGCGGGTGCCTTGTTCGTGCCGTTCGCGAGGAAGTAGTCGGTCATCGCGCTGCTCATCACTGCCGCGGTGTCCACGAGTTCCAGGATGGCCCGCGGGCGGCCGCCCGTCGTCAGGGCTCGCGGCCATCTCCGGTACCGGCTGGCTGGAACCCCGTGCTGGCCGTGACCCCTCACCTTCCGGTTACCTTCAATGTGCACGGGTGACGCCGCTGCGATCCTCATCGCGTGGGGCGGTGCATGATCGTGGACGACAACGAGCGGTTCCTCGCGGTCGCCCGTGATCGCCTCATGCGCGACGGCCTCGACGTCGTGGGCACGGCCACCTCGCAGAAGGAGGCCCTCCAGCTGGCGGAGGAGCTGCATCCGGACGTCGTGCTCGTCGACATCAGCCTCGGCGCCGAGAGCGGGTTCGAGGTCACCCGGCGCCTCGTCGCGGACTTCCCGGACCTCGAGGCCCGTGTCGTCCTGATCTCCACCCGCGACCAGGACGACTTCGCCGACCTGATCGCGGCGAGCCCGGCCGCGGGCTTCCTGCCGAAGAACCTGCTGTCCGCGCGCGCCGTCCGCGACCTGGTGGGCGTGGCGGACTGCTGATCGTCACCCCCACCCGATAGCGTCTTCACATGCGGGGATGACGATGACGAACGCCTGGGTTGCGCCCGCACTGCGCCGGCTCGGCGGGTTGCTGGCGGGCGCGGTGCTGGCCGTCGCGTGGTTCGCGGCCCGCGCGCGCCGGGACGAGCACGAGACGGCGCGGCTGTCGCAGGAGCAGGCGGGGCAGCGCCGGGTGGCCACCCTGGTCGCGGGCGGCGCGCGGCCGCGGGAGGTCTTCGCGGCCGTCAGCGACGAGATCGCCCGACTGCTCGCCCCCGACCTCACCACGCTCGTGCGCTTCGAGGCCGACGGCTCCGCCGGCTTCCTGGCCGGCGGCGGCTGGCGGGGCGGGGAAATGCGGGTGGGGCGCTCCATCCCGGTGCCCCCCTCGCTCGCGCCGTTGCGGGACGGGGCCGTCGTGCGCATCGACGACCTGCGGCGGCACCCCGACATGGCGGAGACGGTCGAGAAGCAGGGCCTGCTCGGGGTCGTCGCCTGCCCGGTCTTCGTCGAGGGACGCGTGTGGGGTGCCTTCGGCGTCGGGTCGCGGGCAGGCGCCTTGCCCGCGTCCACCGAGCGGCGGCTCGTCGACTTCATGGAGCTGATCGGCGCGGCGATCGCCAATGCCGAGAGCCGGGCCCAGGTCGGCCGCCTGCTCGACGAGCAGGCGGCGCTGCGGCGGGTGGCCACGGTCGTCGCGCGGGGGGCGCCCGCCCAGGAGGTCTTCGCCGCGGCCGCGGACGAGGTCGCCGCGGTGCTCCGGGCCGACGTCGCGTGCCTCATTAGGGCGGACGTCCCGACGATGGTCGCGGCGAGCGGCTGGGACGACGCTCCGATCGGCGTGGTCCTGGACCGGTACCCGCAGCTGCGAACGGCCTTCGAGCTGGGCGAGCCCTACCGGACGGACGACCTCTCCCTGGTCCCCCACGAGGCGGAGGTACTCGCCGGCTCGGGCGTCCGCGGGTTGGTCGCCACCCCCGTCACCGTCGAAGGGCGGTTCTGGGGTGTGCTCGTGGCGGGTTCGCGCAGCGGGCCGCCCCCGGTCGGTGCCGAGCACCGGCTCGTCCAGTTCACCGAGCTCGTCGGCACCGCGATCGCGAACACGGAGAGCAGGTCGGAGATCCTCCGGTTGCTGGCCGAGCAGGGCGCGCTGCAGCGGGTGGCCACCCTCGTCGCCACCGGCGCGTCCTCCCTCGAGGTGTCGCGGGCGGTTGCCGGGGAGGTCCGCGGCCTGCTCGGGGTGGCCGACGCCGGGGTGTGCCGCTTCGAGCCCGACGGCACCGCCGTCCTGCTCGTCGGGATCGGCGACACCATCGCGCAGTGGCCCCCGGGCACGCGCTTCGCCGTCGACGACATGTACAGCGTGTCCGAGGTGTGGCGCACCGGGAGCTCCGCTCGCTTCGACGCCGAGCGGTGGCAGCAGGACATCGGCGCCGTCGGCGCGCAGCTGCGCCGGTTGGGCGTGCAGTCGGTGGTGGCGGGCCCGGTGACGGTGGAGGGGCGGCTCTGGGGCGCGGTGATCGCCTGGTCGAGCGGGACCTCGCTGCCCGACGACACCGAGGAGCGGATGGCCCGCTTCACCGATCTCGTCGCGATGGCGATCGGCAACGCCGAGAACCAGGCCAAGCTCGCCGCCTCGCGGGCACGGATCGTCACGGCCTCCGACGAGGCCCGCCGGCGCATCGAGCGGGACCTGCACGACGGCGCCCAGCAGCGGATCGTGTCGCTCGGCCTCGAGCTGCGCCTCGCACAGGCGGGCGTGCCCGACGAGCTGCCGGAGGTGCGGGCCGGGCTCGCCCGCGTCGCCGACGGGCTCGCCGACGTGCTGGACGAGCTGCGCGAGACGGCGCGGGGGATCCACCCCGCGATGCTGTCCGAGGGCGGGCTGCAGCCCGCCCTCCGGACGCTGGCGCGCCGCGCGCCGGTGCCGGTCGAGCTCGACGTCGCGACCGATGCCCGGTTCCCGGAGCCGGTCGAGGTGGCGGCGTACTACGTGGTGTCCGAGTCGTTGACCAACGCGGCGAAGCACGCGAGGGCGTCGCACGTCGCCGTGGCCGTGTCCGCGCGGGACGGCGACCTGCGGCTGTCGGTGCGCGACGACGGTGTGGGCGGCGCCGATCCCCAGGGTGGTTCCGGGCTGATCGGCCTGCGGGACCGGGTGGAGGCGCTCGGCGGGACCATCGAGGTCGCGAGCCCGAGGGGCGGCGGCACGAGCGTGGTGGTCACCCTGCCCGCCGCGGACGGGCAGGACCGGATCACCTCTTCTCGAGGAAGGTGAGCACCGCGAGCACCCGGCGGTGGTCGTCGTCCGTGTCCGGGAGGCCCAGCTTCGTCAGGATGCTGCGCACGTGCTTCTCCACCGTGCCCTCCGTGATCCACAGCCGGCGGGCGATGCCGGCATTGGACCTCCCCTCGGCCATCAGGGAGAGCACGTCGCGCTCCCGCTCGCTGACCACGGCGAGCGGGTCGTTGCGCTTGCGGGCGGTGACCAGCTCCTGCACGAGCGCGGGGTCGACGACCGAGCCTCCCCTGGCGATCCGCTCGAGCGTCTCGATGAACTCGGCGACGTCGCTGACGCGGCTCTTGAGCAAGTAGCCGATCCCCCGCCCGCTGGCCAGCAGCTCCATGGCGTGGTCGACCTCGGCGTGCGCCGAGAGGACCAGGATCCCCACCTCCGGCCGGTCCCGGCGGATCTGCTTCGCCGCGTCCAGCCCTTCGGTGGTGTGCGCGGGCGGCATCCGGATGTCGACGATGGCCAGGTCCGGGTCGGTGTCACGCACCAGCTCCAGGAGTTGGGTCGCGTCCCCGGCCTGCCCGACCACCTCGAACCCGCTCCGGTCGAGCAGGCTCGCCAGTCCCTCCCGGAGCAGGACGTCGTCATCGGCGACGACAACCCGCACCGCGGTCATGCCCCGATTATCCGGCGTCCGCATTGGCACTGCCCACACTGAGGCCGGCCTGTGTCCATTTGCCGACGCTTCGCTCGTCCGTCCGCTGTGCGGCGGACGCCCGTGCCTGCTCCCGTCGCGCGACGAGCGCGGTCGACGCCGCGGCCACCAGGCAGGCCACCGCCCCCAGCGCGAGGCCGGCCCGCCCGCCGAGGTGCTGGCTGACGAAGCCCGCGATCGGGCCGCCGATCGGCGTCGAGCCGAGGAACGCCACCGCCCAGAGCGCCATGACGCGGCCCCGCATGTGCGGAGCGGACGCCAGCTGGAGCGTGCTGTTGCCCGTCGACTGGAAGGCCACGCTCGTGGCGCCGACGAGGGCCATCCCGATCAGGGCGAAGGCCAGGGTGGGTGCGAGTGCGGTGGCCAGCATCGTGAGGCCGAACGCGGCGGCAGCGGCGGAGAGCGACCAGAGCCCGGTGCGGCCCCATGCGGCCATGCACAGGCCGCCGATCACGGCGCCCACGCCCATCGCCGCCGTCAGGAACCCGTAGGTCCTCGCGTCGCCCGCGAACGTCTCGCTGGCGACGATCGGGAGCACCACCTGGAACTCGTAGGCCAGGCAGCCGATCAGCGCCATCGTCAGCAGGGGCACGGCGAGCGCGGGGGTGCGCCGGACGTAGTCGAAGCCCTCCCGCAGCTGGCCGGGAGCGCGGGGAGCGGGAGCGGTCGGGGTGAGTGCGGTGAGGTCGAGTCGCAGCAGCGAGGCGATGACCGCGGCGAAGCTCGCCGCGTTGAGCAGGAAGCAGACGGCGATGCCGCCGGTGGCGATCACGATGCCCGCGAGGGCGGGCCCGACCGCGCGGGCGACGTTCGCGAGCACGGAGTTGAGGCTCACCGCGTTGCGCAGGTTGTCCGGCCCGACCAGCTCGAGCACGAACGTCTGGCGCGCGGGGTTCTCGAGGCTGCTGACGGTTCCGAGCAGGAACGCGAGCACGTAGACGTGCCACAGCTGCACGGTGCCGGTAGCGGTGAGCACGCCCAGCACCATGGCCAGGGCCGCCATGAGGACCAGCAGGCCGATCATCAGCCTGCGCTTCTCCAGCCGGTCGACGACCACGCCGGCGTACGGGCCGAAGAGCAGCACCGGCAGCGTCTGCAGGGCGACGACGAGCCCTACCGCGGTTGCGGAGCCGGTGAGCTGCAGGACCAGCCAGGACTGGGCGATCGTCTGCATCCAGGTGCCGGCCAGCGAGACGGCCTGGCCGCCGATGAACCGGCGGTAGTTGGGGGTGGAGAGGGAAGCGAAGGTCTGGCGACGCAGTGCGTCGAGGGGGGCGAGCGCGCGCTCGCCGATCATCGTCATAGGGTCTCCGTATAGTTGCTTGCCAATAGGCAACTATACGCTGTCAACGCGGCGCGGGCCCGGTACTTCCCCGCACGACCAGATGTGTGGCGAGCTCCACGCGCGGTGGCGGGCCCGGGATGCTGTTCCCGGCGTCGAGCAGCAGTCGCACCGCCTCGGCCGCCATCCGGGCCAACGGCTGGCGCACCGTCGTGAGCGGCGGCGCGGCCAGCTCGCTGAACGCGATGTCGTCGAACCCCACGATGCTGAGGTCCTCCGGGATGCGCAGCCCACGCGCCGCCGCCTCCTGGTAGACGCCGAACGCCTGCATGTCGGAGCCGGCGAAGATCGCGGTCGGTGGCTCGGGCACGTCGAGCACGACGCGGGCGCCGTCCCGGCCGCAGCTCGTGGTGAAGTCGCTGAAGTGCACGAGCCGCTCGTCCACCGGGATGCCGGCACGGCCGAGCGCGGCCCGGTAGCCCTCCACCCGTTCCTGGCTGCACGCGAGCTGCGGGCGTCCGGAGAGCGCGGCGATCCGGCGGTGGCCGAGTGCGATGAGGTGCTCGATGGCGGAGAGGCCGCCTGCCCAGTTCGTGGCCCCGACCGTGGCGAACGACGGGTCGCTGCCGCCGACGGGGTCGAGCAGCACCACCGGTGTGTGCAGGGCGGCGAGCTGTTCCACCGCCTCCGGTGCCGCCTCGCTGACCACCAGCACGAGACCGTCGGAGCGCCGGGTGGCCAGCCGGTCGAGCCACTGCCGGTTGCCGGCGGGGGCCCGCTCGGTGGACGTCACGACGATCTGGCTGCCGACCTTCCGCGCCTCGGCCTCGGCGCCGCGCAACACGTCGACGACCCACGGGGAGTCGAGGCTCGGCACGGCCATGTCGATCAGGCCGACCGGGCGCTGCGCGCCGGACGCACGGCGCTGGTAGCCGCGGTCGATCATGACCTGCTGCACCCGCCGGCGGGTGGTCTCGGCGACGTCGGCCCGGCCGTTGAGCACCTTGGACACGGTGGGCACCGATACGCCGGCGGAAGCGGCGATCTCGGCGATCGTCACGCGACGGCTGGGCATCACGGTCCTCCAGGCAGAAACTTTCGGCCTCCATGCTCCCGCCCCGTGCGGCTTGACGGGCGGCCGGGTCGAACCTACCGTCAGCGCGGCGAATCGCAAATGTCGGAAACTTTCGGTCCCGGAGGGAACGTGTCCACCAGAACCGAGGCCTCCTCCCGGGTCGCAGAGCTCGTCGCGCGCATGACCCTGGAGGAGAAGCTCGCCCAGCTGGTCGCGCTGTGGGAGGGGCGCGGCGGTTCCGGCGAGGGCGGCGACGTCGCCCCGATGCAGGACGCGATGCAGGCCGACGAGGCCGGTTTCGAGGCGTTCGCCGCCCACGGGCTCGGGCAGCTGACCCGCCCGTTCGGCACGGGCCCCGTCGAGCCGGTGGACGGGGCGCGAGCAGTGGCCGCCAAGCAGCGCTGGCTGGTCGAGCACACCCGCCTCGGGATCCCCGCGCTCGTGCACGAGGAGTGCCTCACCGGCCTCGCCGCCTGGAAGGCGACGACGTTCCCGGCGCCGCTCTCCTGGGGGGCGAGCTTCGATCCGGCACTCGTCGAGGAGGTGGGTGCGGCCATCGGCGCGTCCATGCGCAGCCTCGGGGTGCACCAGGGCCTCGCCCCGGTGCTGGACGTCGTGCGCGACGCCCGATGGGGCCGCGTGGAGGAGTGCATCTCCGAGGACCCCTACGTCGTCGGGACGATCGGCACCGCCTACGTGCGCGGCGTGCAGTCGGCGGGCGTGGTCGCCACGCTCAAGCACTTCGTCGGCTACTCGGCCTCGCGGGCCGGGCGCAACCTCGCCCCGGTGCACGCCGGGCCGCGAGAGGTGACCGACGTGCTGCTGCCGCCCTTCGAGATGGCCGTGCTCGACGGCGGCGTCGACTCGGTCATGAACTCCTACGCCGAGATCGACGGGCTGCCGGTCGCCGCCGACGCCGCCCTGCTCACCGGCGTGCTGCGCGATCGGTGGGGGTTCGGCGGCACGG
This sequence comes from Pseudonocardia adelaidensis, assembly GCF_039543345.1. Lineage (NCBI taxonomy): Bacteria > Bacillati > Actinomycetota > Actinomycetes > Pseudonocardiales > Pseudonocardiaceae > Pseudonocardia > Pseudonocardia adelaidensis. Next base: position 121,164 of record NZ_BAABJO010000010.1, read on the forward strand.
TGGTGGCCGACTACTTCTCGGTCGCGTTCCTGCACACGCTGCACCAGGTCGCGGGCGACCTCGGCGCCGCCGCCGCGCAGGCCCTCGCCGCGGGCATCGACGTGGAGCTGCCCAGCGGGAACGCCTTCCTCGAGCCGCTCGCGCAGCAGGTGCGTTCCGGTGCGGTCCCCGAGGCGCTCGTCGACCGCGCCGTGGAGCGCGTGCTGCGCCAGAAGGCCCGCCTTGGCCTGCTCGACCGGCAGGCGCAGGACTACGCCGAGGTGGGCCCCGTCGACCTCGACCCGCCCGCGCACCGCGCGCTGGCGGCCCGGCTGGCCGAGGAGTCGGTGGTGCTGCTCGCGGGCGACGGCACCCCGCCGCTGGCGGCGCCGGCCCGGGTGGCCGTCGTGGGCCCGAACGCCGACGACACCGCGGCGCTCTTCGGCTGCTACAGCTTCCTCAACCACGTCCTCTCACTGCACGACGGCGTCGAGCCGGGCCTGGAGATCGCGAGCGTGCTGGACGCCCTGCGCGCCGAGCTCCCCGGCGCCGAGATCACGCACGTCCGAGGCGCCGACGTCGACACCGACGACACCAGCGGCTTCGCCGAGGCGGTCGCGGCGGCCCGGAACGCCGATCTGTGCGTCGCGGTCGTCGGCGACCGGGCGGGTCTCTTCGGCCGCGGCACCTCCGGCGAGGGCTGCGACGCCGACTCGCTCGACCTTCCCGGCGTGCAGCGCGGGCTCGTCGAGGCGCTGCTGGAGACCGGCACCCCGGTGGTGCTGGTGCTGCTCACCGGCCGCCCGTACGCGGTGGGCTGGGCGCTGGAGCGGTGCGCCGCCGTCGTGCAGGCGTTCTTCCCGGGCCAGGAGGGCGCCGCCGCCGTGGCCGGCGTGCTGTCGGGACGGATCAACCCGTCGGGACGGCTGCCGGTGAGCATGCCGCGGTCGGTCGGGGCCCAGCCCTACAGCTACCTGCACCCGCGCCTGGGCGGGGCGAGCTCGGTGAGCAACCTCGACACCGCCCCGGTCCGCCCGTTCGGCTTCGGGCTGTCGTACACGACGTTCACCCACTCCGACCTGCGGGTCGCGGCGTCGCGGGTGCCCACGGACGGCGCGATCGTGGCGAGCTGCCGCGTGACGAACACCGGCGACCGCGCGGGCGCGGAGGTCGTGCAGCTCTACGCCACCGACCCGGTGGCGTCGGTGACCCGCCCGGTGGTGCAGCTGCTCGGCTACGCCCGCGTGCACCTCGAACCCGGGCAGAGCGCCGACGTCGAGCTCGACGTGCCGACCCACCGGCTGGCCTTCACCGACCGGCGCATGGTGCGCGTGGTCGAGCCGGGCGCCGTGCGCCTGTTCGTCGGGCGCAGCTGCGCCGACCCGGTGCTCGACACGGAGGTGGAGCTGACGGGCCCGGTGCACGAGGTCTCCACAGCGGACCGGCGGGTCGTGGGGGTGCGGATCACGCCGAACTGATCGGACGAGCGGCAGTCTCGTCGGAACCCGTGCGACGAAGGTGCCGCTCGTGCACCTGCCGTCAGAACCGGCCGCCACCGCCCCGGCGCCCGCGGCTGGCGGAGCCGCCGAAGCTGCCCGGTGAGAAGCCACCGCCGCCGTGCCGGCCGCCGCGGTAGCCGCTGGTGGCCCCGGACAGGATGCCGCCGAGGACGAGGCCTGCGAGGTCGGCCCCCACGCTGTTGGTGGCGCCGGGCGGGGACCACCGCGACACGTCCGCCTGCGCCAGGCGCAGCGCCTCCCGGCCGAGCGCGTCGGCCTGTTGCGCCTCGCCGAGCGCGGCCACCGGGTCGTCCGCGCCACCTGCCTGGTCGAGGTGGCGGTGGGCCTCGGCGAGCCGGGTGCGGGCCTGCGCGCCGACGGCCCCGCGCCGGGTGGCGACGAAGTCCTCCGCCGCGGCCACGCTCGACCGGGCGGTGAGCACGGCCTGCCCGAGCGCGGCGGCCGCCTTCCGCCCGCGTTCGGCGGCCTCGCGGGCGTCGGCCATCCCCTGGTCGAGGGCGGCACCGGCCTCGCCGAGCAGGCGCAGCGCCGCGATCGGGTCCGGCTGCGGTCCGCCGGCCGCCTCGTCGGCCGCGGCCAGTGCGGCCGACGCCCGTGCGACCACCGGGGCGATCTCGGCACCGGGCAGCGCCCGTGCCTCGGCCAGGTCCAGCTCCACCTCGGAGCGCGCGGCCGGGATCTGCTCCGCGGCGTCGGCCAGCTCCGACTCGCGGCGCCCGATGCCGTCGAGCAGGGTCTCGACCTGCGTGATCGCGTCCTCCGCCGCCCGACCGGCGACGACCGCGGCCCCCGACCCACCGCCGTCCAGGCCTTGCTGCGCCTCCGCGAGCTCGGCGTCGGCGGCCGTGAGCAGCTCCCGCGCCTGATCGACGTCGCCGGCCACGGGTTCCAGGGCGGTCGCGGCGTAGCGGGACCGCAGTGCCGCCCACGCGGCGTCGACCTGCGGAACCCGCGCGCGGACACCGTCGAGGCGGGTGCGCAGGCCGGTGACGTACTCCGGTGCCCGGGCCTCCAGGCCCCGCAGCGCGTCGAACGCCTCCACCTGCTCGTCGAGCCGCTCGTCCGCGGCGGTGGCGAGCCGGACGATCTCGGCGTGCAGGGCGCGCGCCGCGGGCTCGTCCTCCGGTTCGTCGTCGTCGAGCCGCTGGCGCAGCGTGAACGCCCGCAGCATGTCGGCGCGCGAGTGCTCGAGCGCGGCCGCGAACTCCGCCACCGCGTCGTCCCCGAAGTGGGCCCGCGCGGCGGCGAGCTCCTGCTCGGACGTGCGGACGGCGTCGTCGACCTCGATCAGGGCAGCGCTGGCCCGGTAGGCGAGGTCGGCGGTGGAGACGTCGGGGAACTCGTCGGGCGGGAGGCCGGGAGCCGCGGCGGCGCCTGCGGTGCGGCGGCGCCTGCGCGCCAGGGCGTAGGCGCCCGCGCCGACGACGACGGCGCCGCCGACCACCGCCAGCCCGAGCCCGAACCCGTGACCGCCGCCGGAGCGCAGCCCGTCGGCCAGTGCGACCGCGGCGCCGCCCCATGCCTCCGCGGAGAGCCGCGGCTCGACGTCCTCGGTGCGGATCTCGTCGAGCCGGGACTCGTCGACCGGGAAGCCGTCGGCCACCGAGATGCCGTAGGCGCGGTCCGCGACGGCCACGGCGAGCAGGGCGTCCTCCTCACCGAGCTGGGAGAGCCGGGCGGTCTCGTGGGCCCACTCCTCGCCGTCCGCACCGTCGAACGACTCGACGTAGACGACGAAGAGATCCACGTTGTTCTCGGTCCGCAGTTGCTGGATCGCGTCCTGGATCTCGGCGACGTCGTTCGGCGTGAGCACGCCGGCCCGGTCGGTGACGCGGTCGGCGAGGCGCATCGGCGGATCGGCCGCTGCGCCGCCGGCATTCAGCGCGAGCAGCGCCGCAACCCCGATCAGTACCCCGATCAGTACGGACAACCTGCGCACGGCGACCTCCGCGATCGACAGGGCGCCATCATCGCGCGCCGGTCCACCGGCGCTCGATTGGCCATCGGCTGCGGCCCGACGATCACGCACGATGGGGTGGTGGTCGTCGATCTCCGCACGCTCCCCGTCACCCGCAACCCCGGCAGGCGGCTACCGCAGCTCTTCTGCGGGCTCGCGCTGTACGCGGTGAGCATGGCGATGCAGATCCGCAGCGGCCTCGGGCTGAACCCGTGGGACGTGCTGCACGAGGGGCTCACCAAGCAGACCCCGCTCAGCTTCGGCGCGATCACGGCCATCACCGGGGTGATCGTGCTGCTGCTGTGGATCCCGCTGCGCCAGCGGCCCGGCGTCGGCACGGTGGCCAACGTCCTCGTGATCGCGGCGACCATCGACGTCGCCCTGGCGCTGCTGCCCGCCCCGGACGCGCTCGCCGGCCGGATCGCGCTGCTGGTGGGCGGGGTCGTGCTGAACGGCGTCGCCACCGCGTCCTACGTCGGGGCGCGGCTCGGCCCGGGCCCGCGCGACGGCCTGATGACCGGGCTGTCCGCGCGCACCGGGCGTTCCGTGCGCGTGGTGCGCACCTGCATCGAGGTGGTCGTGCTGGCGTGCGGGTGGCTGCTCGGCGGCACGGTCGGCGTCGGCACAGTGCTCTACGCGCTGGCGATCGGCCCGCTCACCCAGGCCTTCCTCCCGTTCGTCGCGGTCCGGACGCCCCCCGAGGTGCCGTGAGCGGATACGAGTGCCGGAGCACCCGTATCCACCCACGACCTCAGGCTGCGGCGGCCACGGGCTCCGGCTCGGCGCCGGCCAGCCGCCACGGCCGCACGACCAGCACGAGCACGGTCAGCGACGCGAGCAGCCCGCTCGCGATCGTCGTGCTCATGGCCAGCGCGTCGTTGCCCAGCACGCCGACGAGCGGCGAGATCAGGGCGCCGACGCCGAACTGGGTCGCGCCGAGCAGCGCGGCCGCGGTGCCGGCGGTCTCGCCGTGCCGCGAGAGCGCGACGGCAGGCGCGTTCGGCAGCCCGAACCCGACGGCCAGCAGCACCAGCCAGAGCGGGACGAGCACGCCGAGCAGCCCGCCCACACCCGAGGCGACGACGGTGACCAGCAGCAGGCTCGCCGTCGCGGCGATGGCGATGGCGCCGAGCAGGAGCTGCTGCGGCTCGAAGCGGCGCAGGAGCACGGGGTTGAGCTGGCTGGCGAGGATCAGCCAGATCGCGCCGCTGGAGAACGCGAGGCCGAACTGCTGCTGGTTCAGCCCGAACTGCTCCTGGAACACGAACGACGCGCCCGAGACGTAGCTCATCACGGCCGACATCGCCAGGCCTGCGACCAGCACCAGCCCGACGAAGGCGCGGTCGCGCAGCAGCCCGCGGTAGGTGCGCAGCGTGCCCACCACCCCGGACGTGACGCGGCGGTGCGGGGGCAGCGTCTCGGGCAGCACGCGGGCGGCCACGGGCAGGAGCAGCAGGCCGTAGAGCGCGAGCACGGCGAACACGCCGCGCCACGACGTGAACGCGAGGATCCACGCCCCGAGCGACGGCGCGAGCACCGGGGCCGCGCCCATCACGAGGATCAGCCGCGACAGCAGCGTGGCGGCCGCACGTCCGGTATAGAGGTCCCGCACGATCGCCATCGCGGTCACCGCGCCGGCCGCGGCCCCGAGGCCCTGCAGCACGCGCAGCACACCGAGCACCGCCACGTTCGGCGCCACGATGAGCAGCAGCGAGGCGATCACGTGCAGGGCGACGCCGGCGAGCAGGGGCCGCCTGCGCCCGAACCGGTCGGAGAACGGGCCCACGACCAGCTGCCCGAGGCCGAGTCCGAGCAGGGTTCCGGTGAGCGTCAGCTGCACGGAGGCGGCGTTGCTGAGCAGCTCTCCCGTGATCGTCGGGAGCGCCGGGAGGTACATGTCGATCGTGAGCGGGCCCAGCGCGGTGAACGCGCCGAGCGTCAGGACGAGCCGGAGGCGGTCCCCCCGGGTGTCCGGTACGGCCTCTGGGACACGGGCGGGAGTCAGCGTCACTGATCGATCAAGAAGGAACGACGCCCCGGCATTCCGGTCCGCCGACCTCTGTGGGGCACGACACTGGCTCCGTGCTGATCTCCGACCTCACCACGCCCGCCCTGCTCGTCGACCGCGACGTCCTCGACGCCAACCTCGCGACGATGAGCGCCGCCCTGCCCGGCCCGCGGCTGCGCCCGCACGTCAAGGCCCACAAGACCACGGCGCTCGCCCGGCGGCAGGCGGCGCACGGGCATACCGGGTTCACGTGCGCGACCGTGCGCGAGTGCGAGGTGATGGCGGCGGCGGGCCTCGGGGCGGACCTGCTGCTCGCCAACGAGGTGCTGGACACCAGGCGCCTCGGCGCGCTGGTGACGGGCGGGGCGCGGGTGACGGTGGCGGTCGACTCCGCGGAGACGATCGCCGCGGCCGCCGCGGGCGGGGTCCGCGAGGTGCTCGTCGACGTCAACGTCGGGTTGGCCCGGTGCGGCTGCCCACCCGAGAAGGCCGGTGACCTGGCCGACGCCGCCCGCGCCGCCGGCCTGCACGTCCGCGGCGTGATGGGCTACGAGGGGCACCTGATGCTCGTGCCCGCCCCGGACCGCGGGCGGTTGACCCGCGACGCGATGGAGCTCCTCGTGCGCGCTGCGGGGGACGTCGGCGGCGCGGTCATCAGCGCCGGCGGCACCGGAACCTACCTCGACAACACCTGGGCCACCGAGATCCAGGCCGGCTCGTACGCGCTGATGGACACGGCCTACGCCGGGATCGGCCACCCGTTCGGCCAGGCGCTGTCGGTGCTGGGCACCGTGATCTCGGTGGCCCCGGACCACGCCGTGCTGGACGTCGGCCTCAAGTCGCTCGCCATGGACCACGGCCTGCCGACGATCGAGGGCGCCGAGGTGCGGTTCTGCTCCGACGAGCACACGACGTTCGTCCCGCGGGATCCCGTGCGCGTGGGCGCCCGGGTGCGCGTGCTCCCCGCCCACGTCGACCCGACCGTCGCCCTGCACGAGCGGATGCACCTGGTGGACGGGGATGCCGTGCTGGAGACGTGGCCGGTGGACATGCGCGGCTGGTGACCGTCAGCCCGTGAGGTCGGCGGAGAGCCACCGCTCCGGCCGGACGTGGTAGACGACCTGCTCGCCGTGCTCGGCCATGGCCATCTCGAGGTAGGGCTCCACCCGGTCGGCCGGCAGGTAGCGGACCGTCATCGCGCGGACGTCCTCGTAGGTGCCGGGCTCCGTGCGCACGACCGGGCCCTCCACCGACACGTAGCGGACGCGGGCCCCGGCCTCGTCGACCATCAGCGAGACGCGCCCGGCGGCGTCGATCAGCTTCGCCTTGCGCGAGCCGACCGAGGTGTGGAACCAGATGTCGCCGCCCGGCTCGTACTGGTACCAGATCGGCACGACCAGCGGGGCGCGGTGCGGACCCGCGTCGACGGACAGCGCCGCGACGTGCGGCTCGGCGAAGAACTCCTGGCGTTCGCGCTCGGGCATCGGCATGCGCGCAGGGTAGGAGCGCCGTCCGACAACGTACGGTGCACCCATGCTCGTCGAACGCATGCGCGCCCACACCTCCACGATCTTCGCCGAGATGTCCGCGCTCGCACTGCGGACCGGCGCGATCAACCTCGGCCAGGGCTTCCCCGACACCGACGGCCCCGCCTCCCTGCTCGAGGACGCCGCCGCGAACATCAAGGCCGGGATCAACCAGTACCCGCCCGGGATCGGGGTGCCCGAGCTGCGCACCGCCGTGGCCGAGCACCAGCGCCGCTTCTACGGGCTCGACGTGGACCCGGACGCCGTGCTCGTCACCACCGGGGCCACCGAGGCGATCGCCTCCGCCGTGCTGGCGCTGTGCGAGCCGGGCGACGAGGTCGTGACGTTCCAGCCGTACTACGACTCCTACGCGGCCACGATCGCGCTCGCGGGCGCGGCGATCCGGCCGGTCCCGCTGCGCCCGAGCGGGACGTCGTTCGCCTTCGACCCGGACGAGCTGCGGTCCGCGTTCTCGGCCCGCACCCGCGTGGTGCTGGTCAACACCCCGCACAACCCGACCGGCACGGTCTTCGACCGCGAGCAGCTCACGCTGATCGGCGAGCTGGCGGCCGAGTACGACGCCGTGGTCGTCACCGACGAGGTGTACGAGCACATGATCTACGACGGGCGCCCGCACGTCCCGATGGCGACGCTGCCCGGGATGGCCGAGCGGACGCTCACGATCTCCTCGGTGGGCAAGACGTTCTCGGTGACGGGCTGGAAGGTCGGCTGGGTGCACGGGCCCGCCGAGCTCGTCGCGGCCGTGCGCGCGGTCAAGCAGTTCCTCACCTACGTCAGCGGTGCGCCGTTCCAGCCCGCGATCGCGACGGCCCTCGACCTGCCCGACTCCTTCTACGCGCAGCTGGCGGGCGACCTGCAGCGCAAGCGCGACCTGTTGTCCACCGGGCTGCGCGAGGCCGGTCTCACCGTGTTCGACACGGCCGGCACCTACTTCGTGGTCACCGACGTCACGCCGCTGGGCTGCACCGACGGCGCCGAGTTCTGCTGGAGCCTTCCGGAGAGGGTCGGGGTGGCCGCGGTGCCGGTGTCGGTGTTCTGCGCCGACCCTGAGCTGGGGCGCTCGCTCGTCCGCTTCGCCTTCTGCAAGCGCGACGAGGTGCTCGCGGAGGCGGCGTCGCGGCTGGTGGCGCTGCGGGCGGCGGCGGGCTGAGGGTCGCGGGTCACGCCGCGGGCGGCACGAGCAACAGTGTCTTGCCGAACACCGTGCGAGCCTCGATGCCCGCGTGGGCGTCCGCGGCCCGGGCGAGCCGGTAGGTCTGCCCGATCAGCGGGTGGATCCGCCCGGCCGCGGCCTCGGCCAGCGCGCGCTCCGTGAGGCGGAGGCGCTCCTCCGGGCTGAGCTGCACCTCGCGGATGCCGGTGAGGGTGATGCCCGCGCGGTCCGCCTCGGCCCGGTCGATCCGGGCGAACCGGCCGCTCGGCGTGCCGTGCGCGGAGAACCGGCCCCCGGGTGCGGCCAGCGCGAACGCCGCCTCGCCGACGTCCCCGCCCACGTTGTCCAGCACCACGGTCGCACCCGCGCCGCCGAGGGCCGCGCGCGCCTCCTCCGCCCAGCCCGGCGCCTCGGAGTCGATCACGGCGTCCGCACCGAGGGTCCGGATCAGGGCGAGCTTCCGCCCGTCCCGGGCCACGGTGACCACCCGGGCACCCGCGGCCTTCGCCAGCTGCACCGAGAGGATGCCGAGCCCGCCGCTCGCACCGACCACCAGCACGGTGTCGTCACCGGTGATCCGGGCCGTCTCGAACAGCGAGAGCGCCGTGACGCCGTCGTGCAGGAGGGCGGCCGCGTCCTCGAGGGCGAGCCCGTCGGGCACCGGGGTGAGCGCGGTCGCAGGCACCACTGCCCGCTCGGCGTAGCCGCCCGTGCCGCCGGTCCCGGCGGCGACGGCCCGGCCGACCCAACCCGGATCGACGCCGTCCCCGACGCTCAGCACATGCCCGACCACCGCGTTGCCCGGCACGTAGGGCGGCGTCACGGGCCATTCGGGCCCGTCCCCGCGCCGGATCATCGTCTCGACCCAGAGGACGTCCGCCGCGCGCACGGCGACGACCACCTCGCCCGGCCCGGCCACCGGATCCGGTGCCTCCGCGGGGACCAGGACCTCCGGCCCGCCGAACCGCTCCACCACGACCTGCTGCACGACTCCACGCTCCTCACATCGTCGGAAGCGAGCATCGGAGCTGAAGTCAGGTGGAGGTCAAGGGTGCTGAGGCGGGTGTGGTGACGCTCGCGATCGTGTCCAGGGACAGCCCGAGCGCGTCCGCGAGCGCGGCGACCGTGAAGAACGCCGGTGTCGGGATGCGCCCCGTCTCGATCTTGCGCAGCGTCTCGGCCGAGATGCCGGCCGCCGCGGCCACGTCCACCAGGCTGCGGTCGCCACGGGCGTCGCGCAGGAGCGTGCCGAGTCGCTCGCCGCGCTCGCGGTCGGCCGGGGTCAGCGGGACGCGCACCATGGGCCCAATACTAATACCGGTATAGTTATCAGCGTGATCGAGCTGAAGACCGCCTCCGAGGTGGACGCGTGCGAGGCCGCCGGCAAGATCGTCGCCGACGTGCTGACCGCCGTGCGCGCCGAGGTCGCCCCGGGCGTCACCACGGGCGAGTTGGACGCGCTGGCCGCCGACCTGATCACGGGCGCCGGGGCGCGTCCCAGCTTCCTCGGCTACCACCCCTCGTGGGCTCCGGTTCCGTACCCGGGGGTGATCTGCGCGAGCATCAACGACGCCGTCGTGCACGGCATCCCCGGGCGCGAGCGGCTGCGCAGCGGCGACGTCCTGAGCGTCGACCTGGCCGTGCACCTGGACGGCTGGTGTGCCGACGCCGCGTTCAGCACGCTCGTCGGCGGCACCGGGGACCCGCGGGACGCCGCCATGATCGAGACCGCCGAGCGCGCGCTGGCCGCGGGCGTCGCGGCGGCGGTCGCCGGTGCGCGGCTCGGCGACATCGCGCACGCCATCGGCACCGTCGCCCGCGCCGGCGGGTACGGCCTGCTGGACGACCACGGCGGGCACGGCGTGGGGCGCTTCATGCACGAGTCCCCGAGCGTGGCCAACGAGGGCAGGCCCGGGCGCGGGCTGCCGCTGCGCCCCGGCCTGGTGATCGCGCTCGAACCGATGCTCCAGGCCGGCGGCGCCGACACCTACCGCCACGACCGCGACGGCTGGACGATCCGCACCTCCGACGGCAGCCGCGCCGCCCACGCCGAGCACACGATCGCGATCACCGAGGGTGGCCCGCGCGTCCTCACCGCGGGCCGCCCCACGTCTTGACGTCCCCGCTAGAAATCAGGGATGGCTGTCACGGCGCTGTTCCGCTACCCGGTCAAGTCGATGCTCGGCGAGTCGCTCGAGCGTTGCCGGATCGACGAGCGCGGGGTGGTCGGCGACCGCGCCTACGCCCTCGTCGACGTCGAGACCGGCACCGTGGCCAGCGCGAAGGTGCCGCGCCTCTGGGGCGGGCTGCTCGGCTTCTCGGCCCGCTGCGCCGGCGATCCGGAGCGCGCCTCCCCTCCGCCCGTCGAGATCACGTTCCCCGACGGCTCGGTGCACCACAGCGGCGACCCGGACATCGACGCCGCGCTGAGCGCAGCCGTCGGCCGCGAGGTCCGGCTGGTGGCCTCCCCGCCGGATGGCGCGGGGTTCGAGGAGGTGTGGCCGGAGATCGACGGGCTCGCCCCCGAGGCGGTCATCGCTGCCACCCGCGTGCGCGACGAGGACACCGGGGAGCGGGTGAGCCGGTTCGACCTCGCCGCGATGTCACCCCACCCGGCGTTCTTCGACCTCGCGGTGCTGCACCTGCTCACCACGGCGACGCTGCGCAGGCTGCGCGAGCTCGCGCCGGGTGCCACCTTCGACGAGCGGCGCTACCGCCCCAACGTCCTGCTCGACGGGGAGGGCGAGGGTTTCGTGGAGAACGCGTGGCCCGGGCGGGCGATCGCGTTCGAAGGCGGTGCGACGGTCGCGGCCTCGATCCCGACGATGCGCTGCGTCATGACCACGCTTCCCCAGGGCGACCTGCCCCGCGACGCCGACACGCTCCGCACCGTCGCCAAGCACAACCGCGTGCTCATCCACGGGATGGGGACGTGGGCGTGCGCCGGCGTCTATGCGGACGTCACCGGCTCGGGCGAGCTGGCGGTGGGCGAGGCGTACGAGCTCCGGGATGCGGAGCCCTCGGGACACTAGCGGGGCACTGCTGGGGCACTAGGTGCGAGCGGGCGTGGCGCTCGCTCCGCGTAGCGCCTCCGCGATGCCCTCCGCCCACGCGAGCAGCTGCTCGTCCGCCCCGGGCCGGGCCACGCACTGCAGGCCCACCGGGAGCGCCGGCCCGCCCGGCTCGCGCGCCACCGTGCCCGCGGGGAGCGAGAGCGCCGGGACGCCCGCCTGGGTCCACGGCACGCTCATCGTCGGGCTGCCCGTGGTGTCCAGCCCGCGCGGGGCCGGACCGGTGGCCGACGGGCAGATCCAGACGTCGATGCCCGCGTCGGCCATCCGCTGGGGGAGTGTGCGCCGGAAGGCGTGCACGCCGTCGAGCGCCGCGGAGTAGGTCGCGGCCTCGACCGAGCGGCCCTCGCGGATGGCCGCGGCGGTCTGCGGGCGGTAGCGATCGGCGTACCGGTCGAACCACGGCTCGTGGGTGCGGGCCAGCTCGACGACGTTGACCACGGCGTGGCGCCGGTTGACCTGCGCGATGTCGTCGAGTGCCGCGACCTGGCGCACGTCGTAACCCGCCGCGCGCAACGCCGTGACCTGGGTGGTGAACTCGGCGCCCGCGCCGGGGTCGGCCTGGTCGAGGTAGGGACCTGCCGGCACCCCGAGCACCGGGCGGTTCCCGGCCGGGGCGGCCGCCCACCCGTCGACGAGAGCCGCGGCCGCTGCCGTCGCGAGGGACAGGTCGGCGGCGAACAGGCCGACGGTGTCGAACGTCGGCGCGTTCGGGATCATCCCGTCGCAGGGCACGCGGCCGTACGACGGCTTGAACCCGATGCACCCGCAGTAGGCGGCCGGGCGGATGACGGAGCCCACCGTCTGCGTGCCCAGTGCGAGCGGGACGAGCCCGGCGGCCACCGCGGCCGCCGACCCGCTGCTCGACCCGCCCGGCGTGTGCTCGGGGTGGTGCGGGTTGCGGGTGGGTCCGGGCGCGAAGTACGCGAACTCGGTGGTGACGGTCTTGCCGGCCACCACCGCGCCGGCCGCGCGCAGCCGGGTGACCGCGGTGGCCTCGGGCCCGGCGAGGAGCTCCACCGGGAGCGTGGAGCCCGCCCGGGTGGGCAGCCCGTCGACCCGGTACACGTCCTTCACACCGACCGGGACCCCGTGGAGCGGGGGGCGGTGCTCGGGGTCGGGCCAGCGGCGGGCGACCTCGGCGATGTCGGCGGCGACCCGCTCGGCACGGCCGGGCTCGTCGACGAAGGCGTGCAGGTCGGCGTCGGCGTTGGCTATCGGGTCGACGATCGTGGGCACGTCCTGACCGTAGAGCGTGCACCGGTGATGGGACAGGTGCGCCGCCTGGGCCGGCCCGGCAGAATCCGGACATGCCCGACACCGCCTTCACGGCCGACACCGCCGCCGCCATCGCCCGCGCCCGCCAGCACGGGGTCGGCGACCTGCTGCGGCGCACCGCGTTGCGGTACCCGGACAAGCTGGCGGTCGTGTCCGGCGAGCAGCGCTTCACGTACGCGGAGTTCGACCGGTCGGTGAACCGGGCGGCCAACGCGCTCGCCGCCCGCGGGGTGACGAAGGGCGACCGGCTGGCACTGCTGTCGCGCAACTGCTGGGAGTACGCGGTGATCGCGTTCGCCACCGCGAAGCTGGGCGTGGTACTGGTGCCCGTGAACTTCATGCTCGGCGCGTCGGAGATCGCCTTCATCCTCCGCCACTCCGGGGCAGGCGGGATGGTGGCGCAGGACGTGCTCACCGGGACCGCCGCCGCGGCGCTGGCGGAGGCGGGGCTGGCCGGGGGCGTGCGGGGCCGCATCGGCGGGGCCGCCGACGGCTGGGAGGACGTCGCGGACTGGTGGACCGCCGGGCCGGAGCACGACCCCGAGGTGGCCGTCGCCGACGACGACCCGCTCCGGCTGATGTACACCTCCGGCACCGAGTCGCGGCCGAAGGGCGTGATGCTGTCGAGCCGGTCGTTGATCGCCCAGTACGTCTCGTGCGTGATCGACGGCGGGATGGGCGTCGACGACGTCGAGGTGCACTCGCTGCCGATGTACCACTGCGCGCAGCTGGACTGCTTCTTCTCCGTGGACGTCTACCTGGGTGCCACCAGCGTGATCCTGCCCGGGCCGGACCCGGCCGCGCTGCTCGCCTCGATCGAGGCCGAGCGGGCCACGAAGCTGTTCTGCCCGCCCACGGTGTGGATCTCCCTGCTGCGCCACCCCGAATTCGACACGCGGGACCTGTCGAGCCTGCGCAAGGGCTACTACGGCGCCTCCGCGATGCCGGTGGAGGTGCTCAAGGAGCTGCAGCGCAGGCTGCCCGACGTCGAGTTCTGGAACTTCTACGGCCAGACCGAGATGGCCCCGCTCGCCACGATCCTGCGCCCGCACGAGCAGCTGCCGAAGGCCGGTTCGGCGGGCCGCGCCGCCGTCAACGTCGAGACGATGCTGGTCGACGAGCTGGGCGACCCGGTGCCGCCCGGCGAGATCGGCGAGATCGTGCACCGCAGCCCGCACGCCGCACTCGGCTACTACGCCGACGAGGAGAAGACCGCCGAGGCGTTCCGCGGCGGCTGGTTCCACTCCGGTGACCTCGGGATCATGGACTCCGACGGCTACCTCTCGGTGGTCGACCGCAAGAAGGACATGATCAAGACCGGCGGGGAGAACGTGGCCAGCCGCGAGGTCGAGGAGGCGATCTACCTCCTCGACGGCGTCGCCGAGGTGGCGGTGTTCGGGATCAGCCACCCGCACTGGATCGAGGCGGTCACCGCGGTCGTCGTCCCGAAGCCGGATGCCGCCCTGACCGCCGACGCCGTGCTCGCACACGCCCGGCAGCACCTGGCCGGCTACAAGTGCCCGAAGTACGTGGTGTTCGCCGACGCGCTGCCCAAGAACCCCAGCGGCAAGATCCTCAAGCGCGAGCTGCGGGCGCGGCACGCGAAGCTCGCCGTCCGGGACGAAGCCTGACCGCTGCGGGCGGCCGGCGCGGCTCGATGCGACGATCGCGAAGTGGCGAACCGGTCCTACCTCTACCCGCTGGCGCGCTGCCGACGGAGGAGAGCCTTCCTCCGCCGATCACGTGCATCTCCGGATGCATTCGACGCATGCGTCGAGCGGACCGTCTCCCACCTCGAGAAGCAGCGTGCAGCCCATCTCCTCCTCGAGACCGGCGAGATCCTCACCCTGGGTTCCGACGATCCCGAGGAGGAGATGCGGCGCGTGGTCGCCGTGGACATCCCCAGGTCGGTGACCGCCGCCGAAGCCGCGATCGCCGCCGATCGACACCCACGTCCCCGACGTGCAGCGGGCCCGTGCCGAGCGGGCACCCGCCTCAGCCCACTGAAGCCAGACCGGTCGGCTCGTCCTCGGTCAGCGCCTGGGCGGGGACGGCGGTCTCGCGCTCGCCGTCCAGCAGCGGGCAGGCGAGCCACGGCTCCGGGATGCCGAAACCGTCGACGAGGGTGCGGGCATGGGGGCGCAGCCGCCCGCAGAGCCCGTTGACCGCCTGCGTGACGGCCTTGGCCCGGGCCGGCGTCAGGTAGGCGTGCTCGATGAAGAACGCGCGGTCGCCCTCGATCACGGTGAGCGCGTAGAGGTCGAGGACGTCGGCGAGCAACGCGCGCACCGGAGCGTCCTCGATCCGGTCGACGGCGGCGGCGAAGGCGTCGAACACGATCCGGTCGACGTGGGCCCGTGCGGCGACGAGCAGGTGGTCCTGGGCGCCGTTGAAGATCCCGAACTGGTCGGCGCCGGGCGCGAGTGCTTTGCGCATGCGTTGCGCCGCGTTCGCCAGCAGGTGCTGCTCGCGCTCGACGAGCAGCCACCGCTGGTAGTCGCGGTCCCGTACGTCGCCGCGGTGCACGAGCGCGCGCACGCCGGTGCGCTCGGCGACCATGCCGCCGACCACGTCGGCGGCGAAGCGCGCCTTGCCGGCCAGGTCGAGGCGGCCGAGGCGACGCGCGTAGTCCGAGAGCAGCGTCTTCGCGACCAGCTGCAGCAGCACCGTGTTGTCGCCCTCGAACGTCGTGAAGACGTCCGTGTCGGCCTTGAGCGTCGGCAGCAGGTTCTCGGCGAGGTAGCCGGCGCCGCCGCACGCCTCGCGGCAGGTCTGGATCGTGGCGGTGGCGTGCCACGTGCCGACGGCCTTGATCCCGGCGGCCCGCGTCTCCAGCTCGCGCTGGCGCCGCTCGTCGCCCTCGGCGCCCGGGGCCTGGAGGTCGTGCATGTCCGACACCAGGTCGCTCTGCGCGAAGTGGAGGGCGTAGGTGGTGGCGAGCGCGGGCAGCAGCTTGCGCTGGTGCACGAGGTAGTCGAGGACGACGACCTCCTCACCGGTGGCCGGGTCCGCGAACTGCCTGCGGGTGTCGCCGTAGCGGATCGCGAGCGCGAGCGCCTTCTGCGTGGCGGTGACGGCGCCGCCCGCCACGCTGATCCGGCCGCGCACGAGCGTGCCGAGCATCGTGAAGAACCGGCGGGTCTCGTTCGCGATCGAGCTGGTGTAGGTGCCGTCCTCGGCGACCTCGCCGAACCGGTTGAGCAGCGCCTCCCGCGGTACGCGCACGTGGTCGAAGGTCAGCCGCCCGTTGTCGACGCCGTTGAGGCCGGCCTTGCGCCCGCAGTCGCCGATCGTCACGCCCGGCATCGCGGCGCCGCTCTCGTCCCGGATCGGGACGAGCAGCGCGTGCACGCCGTACGACCGGCCGCCGGTGACCAGCTGCGCGAAGACCACGGCCATCCGCCCGTCCCGCGCGGCGTTGCCGATGTAGTCCTTGCGCGCTCCCGCGTCCGGCGTGTGGATCACGAACTCACACGTGGCCGGGTCGTACGTGGCCGTGGTGCGCAGGTGCTGCACGTCGGAGCCGTGGCCGGTCTCGGTCATCGCGAAGCAGCCGAGGAGCTCGCCGTCCATGATCCGCTTCAGGTACTCGTCATGGTGACGTGACGTGCCGAGCACCTGCACGGCCCCGCCGAACAGTCCCCACTGCACGCCGGCCTTGACCAGCAGCGACAGGTCGCCGAAGCCGAGCATCGCGAACGCCGTGACCACGCCGCCGACGTCGCCCTCTCCGCCGTACGCCGGGTCGAAGCCCTGCCGTGGACGCCCGGTGCGCGCGAGCAGGTGCAGGTTCTCGGTGGTGAGCGCCCGGTACTCATCCGTGGAGAGGTTCGGGTCCGGGTTGAACGCCAGCTCGTCCATCTGGGCGCGGATCTCGTCGCGGACCCGCACCCACCTCCCGTCGAGGACGCGCTGCAGCGCGTGCCGATCGACCGTCATGGGGTCTCCTCCTCGGTGCGGGCGACCACCCCGGACAGCCCCGCCCAGGCGAGTGCGGTCAGGTGATCGGCCAGCTGGTCCCTAGTCATACCCGCCGGACGGGCTATCCAGTTGTCGGCCGCCGAGCGGACCATCCCCACCACCCCGTGGCCCCACGGCACCGCGGGCGCGGGGTCGGCACCGGCGAGCCGCAGCTGCTCGGCGATCACGTCCGCGACCTGGTCACCGATCAGCGATACGAGGTCTGCGACCAGGTCGGCGTCGGCCAGCGGCCGGTGCACCACGAACCGGTAGACCTGCGGGTCGTGCTCGATGAGCCTCAGGTACGCCGCGATCGCGGCGGCGGTCTTCGCGCGCGGGCCCGAGGCGCCGTCCATCGCCGCGCGAACCTGCCCGAGCAGCACCTGCGCCACGCGGTGGCAGACGGCGACGTACAGCTGCGTGCGGTCGGCGAAGTGCCGGTAGACGGCGGTCTTGCTCGTGCGTGCCGCCGCGGCGACGTCGTCCATCCCGACGCCTGCGCCGTGCTCGCGGATCGCGGCGATCGCGGCGTCGGTGAGCTCGGCACGCCGGGTGCGCCGGTGGGCGTCCCACCGGCTGGCGCGCCGATCCCCTACCGAGTGCACGACACCGACAGTACCGGGTACCTTGAGTACCGGCTACTCGTGGGTAGGAGAACCGACATGCCGGAGACCCGGAGGAAGGCCGCCGTGATCGGCGGCAACCGCATCCCGTTCGCGCGCGCGAACGGCGCGTACGCCCGCGCGTCGAACCTCGACATGCTCACCACCACGCTCGACGGCCTAGCGGCCCGGTTCGGGCTGGCCGGGCAGCGGCTCGGCGAGGTGGCCGGGGGCGCGGTGCTCAAGCACAGCCGCGACCGCGACCTCACGCGCGAGGCCGTGCTCGGCAGCACGCTCTCGCCGTACACACCCGCCTACGACGTCCAGCAGGCGTGCGGCACCGGCCTGGAGACCGTGGTCCTCGTCGCCAACAAGATCGCGCTGGGGCAGTTGGACAGCGCCGTCGCCGCGGGCGTCGACACCGCGAGCGATGCGCCGATCGCGCTGAACGACGACCTGCGCCGCGTGCTGATGGCGCTGAACGCCGCGAAGACGCTCGGCGCCCGGATCGGCGCCCTGCGCGGGCTGCGACCCGGCCAGATCGTGCCGGAGGTCCCCCGCAACGCCGAGCCGCGCACCGGTTTGTCGATGGGCGAGCACGCGGCGATCACCGCGCTCGAGTGGCAGATCGGGCGCGCCGAGCAGGACGAGCTCACCGTGGCGAGCCACCGCAACCTCGCGGCCGCCTACGACCGCGGCTTCTTCGACGACCTGGTCACGCCCTACCTCGGCCTCACCCGCGACCAGAACCTGCGCCCCGACACGTCGGTGGAGAAGCTCGCGAAGCTGAAGCCGGTCTTCGGCAAGGGCGAGGGGGCGACGATGACGGCAGGCAACTCCACCCCGCTCACCGACGGCGCCTCCGCGGTGCTGCTCGGCACCGACGAGTGGGCCGCCGAGCACCGGCTGCCGGTCCTCGCGCACGTGGTCGACGCCGAGACCGCCGCCGTCGACTTCGTCCACGGCCACGACGGGCTGCTCACCGCGCCCGTGTACGCGGTGCCGCGGCTGCTCGAGCGCAACGGCCTCACGCTGCAGGACTTCGACTTCTACGAGATCCACGAGGCCTTCGCGTCCACGGTGCTGGCCACCCTGAAGATGTGGGAGGACCCGGCGTTCGCGAAGGAGCGGCTCGGCCTGGACGCCCCGCTGGGGTCGATCGACCGGTCGAAGCTGAACGTCGCGGGCTCCTCGCTCGCCACCGGCCACCCGTTCGCGGCCACCGGCGGGCGGATCGTCGGGACCCTCGCCAAGCTGCTGCACGAGAAGGGCACCCCCGCCAGCGGCCTGATCAGCATCTGCGCGGCGGGCGGGCAGGGTGTCGTCGCGATCCTGGAGGCGGCCTGATGACCAACGACACGCTGCGCGACCTGTCGCAGTACCGGCTCGTCCAGCGCCTGGGTGTGCCGCGGATCCCGGTGCTGCGCCGCTACGCACCGGGGCAGCCGCTGCTCGACGGGCCCGCGCTCGTCGCGGCGGTCGGCAAGGGCGGGCTCGTCGACGACGTCCGCGCCGTGCTCGCCGATGTGGGCGTGGCCGAGGCGGGGGAGGACGGGAAGGTGGCTGCTGCCGTCCTCGACGCCACCGGCGCGCGCACCATCGACGACCTCGCCGCCGCGAGGGAGTTCCTGACGCCCGCGGTGCGTCGGCTCGCTCCGTCCGGGCGGTTGCTGCTGCTCGGCCCCGTGGCGCCCACCGAGGACGCGGAGGCGGCGGCCGTGGCGCAGGCCTTCGAGGGGCTGGTCCGCTCGGTGGGCAAGGAGGTGCGGGCCGGCGCCACGGCCAACCTGCTCGTCGTGGCCCCCGGCGCCGGTGCCGACGCGCTCTCCTCCTCACTGCGGTTCTTCCTGTCGGCCCGCTCGGCGTTCGTGTCCGGGCAGGTGGTGCGGATCGCCGCGCCGGTCGGGCCGGCCGGACCGGGCGACCCGGAGCGGCCGCTCGCCGGGCGGGTCACCGTGGTCACGGGCGCGGCGCGCGGCATCGGCGAGGCCATCGCCGACACCCTCCACCGCGACGGCGCCACGATCGTCGCCGTCGACGTCCCGGCGGCCGGCGACGCGCTCGCCCGGGTCGCCAACCGCACCGGCGGCACCGCGCTGCAGCTCGACATCACGGCGCCCGACGCGCCCGAACGGCTGCTCGCGCACCTGCGGGAGCGGCACGGCCGCGTCGACGTGGTGGTGCACAACGCCGGCATCACCCGCGACAAGCTGCTCGCCAACATGGACGCCGACCGCTGGAACGCCGTCCTCGCGGTGAACCTGCGCTCGCAGCTGGCGATCAACGAGGCGCTGCTGGCCGACGGCGAGCTGATCGGCGGCAGCGCCCGGATCGTCTGCATCTCCTCGATGAGCGGGATCGCCGGCAACCGCGGGCAGACGAACTACGCGGCGAGCAAGGCGGGCGTGATCGGGATGGTCCGCGCTCTCGCCCCGCGGTTCGCCGAGCGCGGGGCCACGATCAACGCGATCGCGCCGGGCTTCATCGAGACCGCGATGACGGCCAGGATGCCGCTCGGCACCCGGGAGGCCGGCCGGCGGGTCAACAGTCTCCGCCAGGGCGGGCTGCCCGTCGACGTCGCCGAGGCGGTGGGCTGGCTCGGCCAGGCCGCGTCGGCCGGTGTCACCGGCCAGGTGGTGCGCGTCGACGGCCAGAACATGCTGGGGGCCTGATGGCGGGCCTCGGCACCCTGTACGTCAAGGCCGCGATCGGCGCCCTCGGCCCCCGCGGGCACGAGCTGCCCGGCACCGCCCTGAGCAGGGCGGTCACCGTCGACCGCGACCACCTCGCGGAGTACACCCGTGTCTGCGGCTTCCCCGTACGCGATGCGCTGCCACCGACGTACCCGCACGTGCTGGCGTTCCCGCTGCAGGTGGAGCTGATGGCGCGGCGGTCGTTCCCGCTCTCGCTGCCCGGGCTCGTCCACGTCCGCAACGTGATCACCGTGCATCGGGCCATCGACGCGGCCGAGCCGCTCGCGGTGCACGTGCACGCCGAGGGACTCCGGGCGCACCCGAAGGGGGCGCAGATCGACCTCGTCGCCGAGATCGACGCCGCGGGCGAGGTGGTGTGGGTGGGCCGAAGCACCTACCTCGCCCGCGGCGCCACCGCGCCCGGCGGCGCGCCCGGACCCGCGGAGCCGCCCGGGACCGGGGACGCGGCGCCGGTCGCCACCTGGCGCGTGGCCGCCGGCACCGGCCGCCGGTACGCCCGCGTCAGCGGCGACGTGAACCCCATCCACCTGCACCCGTGGACGGCGAAGGCGTTCGGGTTCCCGCGGGCGATCGCCCACGGCATGTGGACGGCGGCCCGGGCCATCGCGGCGCTCCAGGGCCGGCTCCCGGACGCCCTCACCTACGACGTCGTGTTCGGCAAGCCGCTGCTGCTCCCCTCCACGGTGGAGCTGTGCACGGCGGCCGACGGCGCCGGGTGGAACCTGGAGGTCCGGGGTCGCAAGGGCGCGCACCTCACGGCGAGCGTCCGGCCCCCGGGTCCGGCGAACGACGTGTTCGTCGGTTAGGCCCCGACGGGCGGGCCGCTCGTCCGTCGTGCGGCTGTCCATACGCCCGATCGGCCTAGACTCGATGCTCATGGCGCGCAGCAGGCGGGGTCGGCGGTGGGTCATCGACTGGCCCGCCCGGTTCGCGCTCGCCGTCGTCGTGGTGTTCGCGAACCTCGGCGGTGCGGTGGTGGTCTTCGCGCTGGCGGCGTGGGTGCTGCCGGAGGGCCCGCTCGTCGATCCGGGCCGGGTGCGCACGCTGAACCTCCTCGCGTTCGCCGTGTACATGGCCCTCGCGGTGCCCATCGGGCTGCTGTGGGGCGCCCGCCGGTTCCGGCTGCGACCGGGTGAGGCGGACCCCGAGCAGCGCAGGGCGCGCCGGATGGTGCTGTACGGGCCACTGCGGCTCGTCACGGTGCAAGGTGTGCTGTGGGCACTGGCCGCCACCGTGTTCGCGCTGGTCAACCTGCCGTACTCGCTGCGGCTCGCGGCGTCGGTCGCCGAGACGATCGTGCTCGGTGGCATCACGACGTGCGCGCTTGCCTACCTGCTCAGCGAGCGCATCCTGCGCCGCACCGCGGCCGAGGTGCTGGCCGCGCGCCCGCCGCAGCCGGGGCGCGGGTTGCCCGGGATCGTCGTCCGGTCTCTGCTGTTCTGGGCGCTCGGTACCGGAGTGCCGGTGGTGGGGTTGATGGCGATGGCCGTCACGGCGCTCGTCCACGGCGACGTGCCGCCCGCCCGGCTCGCGGTGATCATGCTCGTGCTCGGCGGGATCGCGCTGGGCGCAGGCCTGCTCGTGACGGTCGGGGCGGCACGGGCCGTCGCCGACCCGGTGAACGCGGTGCGGCGTGGCATGCGGAAGGTGCAGCACGGCGAGCTCGACGCCACCGTCACCGTGTACGACGGCACGGAGCTCGGGCAGCTCCAGTCGGGCTTCAACACGATGGTCGCCGGCCTGCGCGAGCGGGAGCGGATCCACGACCTGTTCGGTCGCCACGTCGGCCGCGACGTGGCGCGGGCCGCTGCGGCCGCGGGCGAGGTCCGCCTCGGTGGCGAGGTCCGGCGCGTCGGCGTGCTGTTCGTGGACCTCGTCGGGTCGACCCCGCTCACCGCCGAGCAGCCGCCCGAGGAGGTCGTCGCGCTCCTCAACCGCTTCTTCGGGGTGGTCGTCGAGGTGGTCGAGGAGCACGACGGCTGGATCAACAAGTTCGAGGGCGACGCTGCGCTCGCGGTCTTCGGGGCCCCGGTGGACGGGACGGACCCGGCGGGCTGCGCGCTCGCGGCCGGCCGGGTGCTGGCGGCCCGCCTCGCCGCGGAGCTGCCCGACGTCACCGCAGGCATCGGGATCTCGGCGGGCGACGCGGTGGCGGGCAACGTCGGCGACGTGCGGCGCTACGAGTACACCGTGATCGGTGACCCGGTGAACGAGGCTGCCCGGCTCACCGAGCTGGCCAAGACCGTGCCCGGCCGGGTGCTGGCGGCGGCCGACGCCGTGGCGATGGCCGGCACGGAGGAGGCCGCCCGCTGGGAGCTCGGCGACACCACCGTGCTCCGCGGCCGCACCGCCGCCACCCGCCTCGCCGTCCCACAGGAGCACGCCCGCCCGGAGCGCGACGAGTCGGCCACGTCCGCCGCCCGGTGACGGCCTGCGATCGAAGGAACGGCACGCCCGTCCCACAGGTTCGGACGAACCTGCCGTTCGTCCAGGGACGACCGTCCGGTGAAAGGCAGCACCATGGCCGAAAACCGCGTGGGTGGGGGCTGGGAGGGGAGCTAGCGTCGGCCCCATGAGCTCCCCGGCCGTCGCCCTGGCCTCCCGCTACCGGTGGGGCGCGCTGGCGGCCGTCGGGTTCACGGTGCTCGCGTGGGCGTCGGCGTTCGTGGGCATCCGCGCCGTCGGGGCGCACTACGCGCCCGGCCCGCTGACGCTGGGCCGGCTGCTGGTCGGGTCGCTCGCACTGGGGGCGGGGCTGCTGGTCACCCGGCGCTGGGTGTGGCCGACCCGCCGCGAGTGGGCGCTCGTGGTCCTGTGTGCGATCGCGTGGTTCACGGTCTACAACCTCGCCCTCAACTCCGCCGAGCAGCGCGTCGACGCGGGCACGACGGCGATGCTGGTGAACGTCGGGCCGATCCTCATCGCGCTGTTCGCCGGCCGGTGGCTCGGCGAGGGTTTCCCGCGGTGGCTGGTGATCGGTGCGCTCCTCGCCTGCACGGGCGCGGTGCTGGTGGGCGCGGCCACGTCGACCGCCGAGGAGGCGGACCTGCTCGGAGCGGCGCTCTGCCTCGTCGCCGCGGTGACGTACGCGATCGGGGTGCTCGCGCAGAAGCCCGTGCTGCGCCGGTTGCCCGGGCTGCAGGTCACCTGGCTCGCCTGCACGATCGGCGCGCTCGCCTGCGTGCCGTTCACGCCGGGGCTGGTCGCCGAGCTGGCCGCCGCCCCGGCGGCGGCGACCGCCGGTCTGGCGTACCTCGGTGTCGTGCCCACCGCGCTCGCGTTCAGCACGTGGGCGTACGCGCTCGCGCGGATGGACGCCGGGCGGCTCGGCGTGAGCACCTACCTGGTGCCGCCGATCACGATCCTCATGTCCGCGGCCCTGCTCGGCGAGGTGCCCCCGCTCCTCGCGATCGCAGGCGGTGCGATCTGCCTGGTGGGCGTGGCGCTGTCGCGGCGTCGCTAGCAGGTCGTCGACCGGCCGGGTCGGGTGCCGCGGCCCGGCCGGCCGAGCTTTGCGAAGAACTCCCCGATGTCGGCCGCCAGCCGCTCCGCGTCCACCATCGCCACCATGTGGCTCGCGGCTTCGAGGCCCGACCAGTGCGTGATCTCGTTGTTCCGCTCGGCGATCCGCCGGAACGCGTCCGGGCCGCCGTGGGAGACGCCGGTGGGCACCACCGCCTGGTCGATCGGCATGCCGGCCGCGCCGTCGTAGTAGGTCCACGACGAGGAGCCGCCGGTGCCGGTGAACCAGTACAGCGACGCGGTGGTGAGCAGCTGGTCGCGGTCGAGGTGCGGCAGGAGGGCGTCTTCGCCCCCGGGCCAGCCGTCGAACTCGGCGAGGCGCTCCACCAGGTAGGCCAGCTGCGCCACCGGCGAGTCGAGCCAGCCGTACGCGAGCGTCTGCGGGCGGTTGGCCAGGTACGTCCCGTACCCGCTGCCGCCCGCGAAGAGCTCGGCCAGCCGCTCGCCGGCGCGGTCGTCGTCCGTCAGGCCCTCCAGCTCGCGGGGGTCACCGGTCGGGATCCCCACGCCGCCGGTCATGTGCACGCCGACGAGGTGCTCCGCGTCGACGAGCGCCAGGTGGGGCGACACGACCGCCCCGGCGTCGTTGCCGTGCGCCCCGTACCGCTCGTAGCCCAGCCGGGCCATCAGCTCGGCCCACGTCCGCGCCACGCGCTCCGCGGTCCACGGCCGTTCGTCGGCCGGCTCCGGGAACATCGAGTAGCCGAACCCGGGCAGCGACGGCGCCACCACGTGGAACCCGTGGTCCGTGAGCGGCCTGACCAGCTGCTGGAACTCGGCCACCGAGTTCGGCCAGCTGTGGGTGATCACCAGCGGGAGCGCGTCCGGCTCCGGCGACCGGACGTGCAGGAAGTGGATCCGCTGGCCGTCGATCTCGGTCAGGAACTGCGGCAACCCGTTCAGCCGAGCCTCCTGCGCGCGCCAGTCGAAGGCGGTGCGCCAGTACTCGGCGAGCTCCCGCAGCCGCGCCACCGGCACGCCGCGGTTCCACCCGCCAGGCAGCCGCCGTGGCCAGCGGGTGCGCGCGAGCCGGTCCGTGAGGTCGTCCAGGTCGGCCTGCGGGACGTCGATGCGGAACGGGCGGATCTCGGTGCTCATGCCGCCGACGCTAGGAGCGATATAGGTCAGCTCGTGTCACACAAGGCGGAGGCGGTAGTCCTCGTCCTCTGCGTCCGTGATCAGCATGTGCCCGGGCGCGTGCGCGATCGCGAGCGGCGGCTTGGACTCGACCACCGCCGCCTGCGGCGTGACCCCGCAACCCCAGAACACGGGCACGTCCCCGGGCTCGAAGGTCACCGGGTCGCCGTAGTCGGGGGCGTCGAGGTCATGGATGCCGAGCTCGCGCGGATCGCCGATGTGCACGGGGGCGCCGTGCACCGCCGGGTAGGCCGCGGTGACGCGCACGGCCGTCTCCACGAGGTCCTTCGGCACCGGCCGCATCGACACGACCATCGGACCGCTGATCGAACCGGCCGGCCGGCAGCGCACCGACGTGCGGTACATCGGGACGTTGACGCCCTGCTCGACGTGCCGGATCGGCACCCCGGCCGCCCCGAGCGCGCGTTCGAACGTGAAGCTGCAGCCGATGAGGAAGCCGACGAGGTCGTCCCGCCACACGTCGAGGACGTCGGTGGGCTCGTCGGTCAGCTCGCCGTCGACGTAGACGCGGTAGCGGGGGATGTCGGTGCGGATGTCGCCCGCGAGCAGCGGGCCGGAGACCGACCCTGCCTCCAGCACGTCCAGCACGGGACAGGGCTGGGGGTTGCGCTGGGCGAACAGCAGGAAGTCCCACGCGATCTCCTGCGGCACCGCGATCAGGTTGGCCTGGGTGTAGCCGTCGCACCAGCCGGCGGTCGGCGTGACCAGGCCGGCGCGGAACCTCGCGCGTGCCGCAGAGGGGACCTCGGTGCGTGTCATGGGCTCTCCTCCCACGGGGGCGGGACGAGGACGAACCGCACGCGCTGGCCCGGTCGCACCTGCGCGGCCCGGTCCACGTCGGCGTCCAGGACGACGGCGGCAACCGGGTAGCCGCCCGTCACGGGGTGGTCGGCGAGGAACAGCACCGGCTCGCCACCGGGTGGCACCTGCACCGCGCCGCGGACGATCCCCTCGCTGGGCAGCTCACCCGAGCCTGCCCGTTCCAGGGGGGCGCCCTCGAGCCGCATGCCCACCCGGTCGCTGCGGCTGGAGGCCGTCCACGTGGTGCGGGCCAGCGCACCGACGTCGGTGAAGAACTCCGCGCGCGGCCCGGGCACGGCCCTGAGCACGACATCGCCGCCCGGCGGCAGGCCCACCGGCGCGACGTCGATCAGGGGCAGCGCGTCGGGTTCCGTCCCGATCGGCAGCATCGCGCCCGGCGTGAGCCTCTCGGGGCCGAGCCCGGAGAGGATGTCGGTGCTGCGGGACCCGAGCACCGGCTCCAGCGCGATCCCGCCGCGCACCGCGAGGTAGGTGCGCAGGCCGGTGGGCGGCACCCCGAGCCGCAGCACCTGGCCCGGCCACAGCACGATCAGGGCGTGGTGCCCGACCGGTGTGCCGTCGACGTCGGCGGGTGCCGGCGCCCCGGACAGCGCCACCGTGAGCAGGCCGTGGGCCCGCACCGCGAGCCCGCCGAACACGACCTCGATGCCCGCCGCCCCCTCGGGGTTGGCGACGAGCCGGTTGGCCAGCCGCAACGCCCTGCGGTCCGCCGCGCCCGAACGTCCGACCCCGGTGGCCGCGAGACCCGGCCGGCCGAGGTCCTCGACGAGCGCCAGCGCGCCGGTGGCGACAACCTCCAGCTTGCGGGTCATCCGACCGCCTTGAAAACGACCGTGCACCCTGGCGTTAGTAGCGCACCGCGGTCGATGTTCCACAGCTCCGCGTCGGTGTGGCCGATCAACTGCCAGCCACCGGGCGACGAACGGGGGTAGACGCCGCTGAACTCACCGGCCAGCCCGACCGCCCCGGCCGGCACCGAGGTGCGCGACTCGCGGCGGCGGGCCACCTCGAGCCGGGGGTCGCCGCCCACCAGGTACGCGAACCCGGGGGCGAAACCGCCGAAGGCGGCCCGCCACGGGGTGCCGGTGTGCGCCTCCACCACGCCGTCGGCGCCGAGCCCGGTGAGCTCGCCGACCTCGTCGAGGTCGGGTCCGTCGTAGACGACCTCGATCTCCACCCGCTCCCCCTCCGGCGGTGCGGCGCCGGGCTCGATGTCGAGGCCGAGCACCGCCCGCCGCACCTCGGTGAGGTCGGTGCCCGGCTCGATGCAGAGCAGCACCGTGCGCGCGGCCGAGACGACGTCGAGGACCCCGACCGGTGGTGCCGCCCGTACGGCGTCGGCCAGGGCGAGCACCTCGGGCAGCCCGTCGACCTCGACGAGGAGCCCGCTGTCCCCACACGGGAGCAATCTCACCCCGACTCCTCCGCGAAGGGGCCCTCTGCGACGGGGCCCTCTGCGAACGGACGCAGTGTGACGCCCGCTGCCTCCAGCCCGGCGCGCACCGCCTCGGCCATCGCGACCGCACCCGGGGAGTCCCCGTGCACGCACGCCGAGTCGGCCTCCACGTGCACATCGGTGCCGTCGACCGCGGTGACCTTGCCGTCGGTGACCATCCGCAGCACGCGGGCCGTCACCTCCTGGGGGTCGTGCAGCAGGGCCCCCGGCCGGGAGCGGGGCACCAGCGTGGCCTCCGGCGTGTAGCCGCGGTCGACG
The DNA here is from genome assembly GCF_039543345.1 of Pseudonocardia adelaidensis. NCBI lineage: Bacteria > Bacillati > Actinomycetota > Actinomycetes > Pseudonocardiales > Pseudonocardiaceae > Pseudonocardia > Pseudonocardia adelaidensis. The sequence goes on from NZ_BAABJO010000010.1 coordinate 148,169, forward strand.
AAGAACTCCCGCACCGTGCGGAGGCCGGCGGCCTCAGCGGCGGCGAGGAACACCGAGCCGGGCAGACCGAGCACCGGGAGCTTCGGGTCGTAGGCGCGCACGGCGGCCACGACCGCGGCCGCCTGCGCCTCGTGGTGCACGATCGTGTTGTAGAGCGCTCCGTGCGGCTTCACGTACTTCACGCGCGTGCCGGCCGCCCGGCAGATCCCGTCGAGCGCCCCGATCTGGTAGACGACGTCGTCGGTGAGCTCCTCGGGGGCGACGTCGATGAAGCGCCTGCCGAACCCCGCCAGGTCGCGGTAGCCGACCTGTGCCCCGACCGCGACCCCGCGCTCCGCGGCCAGGGCACAGGTCCGACGGAGGGTCGTCGGGTCGCCCGCGTGGAAGCCGCAGGCGACGTTGGCGGAGGTGACGAGCGCCAGCATCGACGCGTCGTCACCGAGCTCCCATCGGCCGAACGACTCTCCGACGTCCGAGTTCAGATCCACAGCGATCGCCCCCACAGGTTCACGCCCACAGCTTGGCCAGCCCCGACAGCGAGGAGTAGCCCATGTAGAGCGTGAGCAACCACGCGAGGACGCCGATACCGAGCAGCCACGCCGGGTACTTGTAGCCACCCAGCAGGTCCCGGCGCCGCCAGGCCACCCAGAGCACCACGGTGAAGCCGATGGGCAGGATCAGTCCGTTGAAGGTGCCCGCGAGCACCAGCAGGGTGGCCGGGGCCGTGCCGACCAGCACGAAGATCAGGGCCGAGAGCGCGATGAAACCGACCGTGAGCAGGTTGCGGGTGCGGTCGCTCGTCGTGGAGCGGGTCAGGAACGAGACCGACGTGTAGGCCGCACCGATCACGGACGTGATGGCGGCCGCCCACAGGATGATGCCGAACAGCCGGAGGCCTGCCTGGCCCGCCGCCGCCTGGAACGCGCTGCCGGCCGGGTCGGCCTTGGCCAGCGTGACCCCGCCCGCGACCACGCCCAGCACCGCGAGGAACAGCACCACGCGCATGACGCCGGTCACGATGATGCCGATCACCGAGCTCTTGGCGATGTTCGAGGCGTGCTCCGGGCCGGTCATGCCGGAGTCGAGCAGCCGGTGCGCGCCCGCGTAGGTGATGTAGCCGCCGACCGTGCCGCCGATGAGCGTGGTGATCACGAGGAAGTCGACGGTGTCCGGCAGGACGAAGTTGCGCAGCGCCTCGCCGACCGGCGGCTGCGAGACGATCGCGACGTAGGTGGTCATGAGGATCATGAGGCCACCGAGCACGACGACGATCCGGTCCAGCGCGACGCCCGCCTTCTTGCTGAGGAAGATGGCGATGGCGATCACCGCGGAGATCACCCCGCCGAGCGTGGTGTCGACGCCGAGCATGGCGTCCAGGCCGAGCCCGGTGCCGCCGACGTTGCCGATGTTGAACACGAGCCCGCCGATGACGACGAGCGCGGCCAGCACGTACCCGATCCCCGGCGCGATCTTGTTGCCGAGCTCGTGCCCGCGCTGGCCGGAGACGCCGATCACGCGCCAGACGTTCAGCTGGACCGCGATGTCCACCAGGATCGACGCCAGGATCGCGAACGCGAACGCCGCGCCGAGCTGTGCGGTGAAGGTCGCGGTCTGGGTGATGAAGCCGGGGCCGATGGCGCTCGTGGCCATCAGGAACATCGCGCCGAGCACCGCGCTGCGGCTCGTGCCCGAGCCCATGGCGGGAATCGCCTTCGTATCGCTCATCGCCCGCTCCCTCCAGAGGTGGTGACCCGCGGCACACCGCCGCTGGTTGGATGGGAGCGTAAGGATCGTTCAACGATACGGCAATACCTCAAGGAGAAGTTCTTGTAACAGGCGTGTGGCCTGCGACCTTCGCAAACCGCCCCTGTACATCGCACCGGGAGCGGGCGGACACTGTGCGCGACCGCGCTGGACACGCGGTACGGGTGTGCCCGCCCGGCCGGATGCGCGGTCAGGGCCGTCGACCGATCCCCCCTCCTCGGTCGACGGCCCGCCTAGCGACCCTATGGGCAGCATCGCGGGCAGGCCGGGGCCTGCCCGATGGTCCGCGGCGCCGCCAGGAGGCGGTCCCCACCGGGCCGGGGCCGGAACCGGGGCCAGCGCAGCGATCAAGGGCGTACTCGGGACGTCGGCCGGTGCGCGCAGCGTGGGGCTGGGCCGCCGAATTATTCGGCGGCCTTCCGGCGGGGGGCACTAGGAATGCAGGTCGCGCAGGGCGGCCATCGCCATCCGGCGCAGCAGCGCGGCGGCCTCCGGCGTGCGGCCGGCGTGCGGGGTGGAGTTGAGCAGGCCGAACGTCCCGTGTGCCGCGGTGCGGGCCGCGTCCACCGCGAGGCCGGGGTGGGCCCGCCGCAACGCGTCCACCCAGACCTCGACGTACGTGCGCTGCAGCTGCCGCACCTTCCTGCGGTCGGGGCCGGGCAGGTTCGCGAGGTCCCGGTCCTGCACGACGATCAGCTCGGGCTCGCGCTGGGCGAAGTCGGCGTGGAACTCCACCAGCGCGGCGAGCAGCTCCTGCGGGTCCGAGGTCCGTGCCGCCCGCTCCCGCCCACCGTTCAGCAGGTGCTCGCTTATCCCGACGAGCAGCTCCGCGAGCAGGGCCTCCTTGCCCGGGAAGTGCCGGTAGAGGGCGGGCCCGCTCACCCCGACCGCCGCGCCCAGGTCGGCGATGCTGACACCGTGGAACCCGTGCCGGGCGAAGAGCTGCGCGGCCACGCCGAGGATCTGCTCCCGCCTGCTGGCGGCGGGGGTCGCGGCGGGCGTGGCCATGCGCCGTAGCTAACCACGGGTTAACGGCTGCTAACAGCGCCGGAGATCTCAGCCCGACCACAGGCGGGCTCGTTACCCTGTAGCGATGCCCCGGCCGCTGGGATGGCTGCGCGCGCGCATGGGCGTGCGCGCGGTGTCCGCGCTGTCCGCAGCCGTCGTGGTCGCGCTCGCGCTGGTGGTGGCGGGCGCCGCGCTGGTGCTGCTCGTGCAGCTGTCGCTGCGCCAGCAGGTGCAGGCCGACGCCAAGGCCCAGGCCCAGGTGATCGCCACCCGGCTGGAGGGCAACTGGCGGGGCGAGGCCAACGAGAACGCCCGCGAGGCGCTCGACGCGCTCATCCGCCAGTCCGACCTCGCGCAGGTGAGGGTCGAGTACGGCGGAGACGGCGACGACGACGACCCACCGACGTGGACCACCGAGGCAGGCACCGACGCGGTCGGCCGCGACGTGCTGATGTCGGACATCCGGCCGGCCGACGGCCAGACCGTCGTCGAGACCGGCGTGCCGGTGCGCAAGGTCGACGGCAGCGTCGTGGATACCGTGCTCGTGGCGACCGCCACGGACTCGGACGGCCGCGACGTGATCCTGCTGTTCGCGGCGCCCCTCACCGCCGTCGAGACCGCCACCCGAGCGCTGCTGTTCTACCTGCTCTGGGGCGTCCCGCTGCTCATCGTCGTCGCCGGGGTCACCACGTACCTGTTCTCCGGCCGGGCGTTGCGCCCCGTGGAGGCGATGCGTGCCCAGGTGTCGGCGATGACGGAGAAGGACCTCGAACAGCGCGTGCCCGTGCCGCCTGCGCGCGACGAGGTGGGCAGGCTCGCCGAGACCATGAACGGCATGCTCGCCCGGCTGCAGGACGCCCAGGGCGTGCAACGGCGGTTCGTCGCCGACGCCAGCCACGAGCTGCGCAGCCCGCTCGCCACGATCGCCACCGGTCTGGAGCTCATGCAGAACGGCACGGTCGACCGCAGCACGATCACCGCGCTGCGCGGGGAGACCGCCCGGCTGAACAACCTGGTCGAAGGCCTGATCCTGCTCGCGAGGGCCGACGAGCGCGGCTTGCGGCCCCGGCGCGAGGAGGTCGACCTCGACGAGGTTGCCGAGCTCGAACGCGGCCGCCCGGCCGACGGCGCGGTGGTCGCCGAGGTGCGGGCGGTTCCCGTGCGCGTCGTCGGCGACCGCGGTCAGCTGGCGCGGGTCGTGCGCAACCTGGTCGACAACGCCCGCAGGCACGCCCGCTCCCGGGTGCTCGTCACCGTGGGGCGCGACGGGGACACGGCGGTCCTCGAGGTCTCCGACGACGGGCCCGGCGTGCCGCATTCCGAGCGGGCGCGTGTCTTCGAACGGTTCGTCCGCCTGGACGATGCCCGCGCCCGCGCCGACGGCGGCTCCGGGCTCGGGCTGGCGATCGTCGCCGAGGTGGTGGCCGCGCACGGGGGCAGCGTCGAGGTCACCGACGGCCCGGACGGCGGTGCACTGTTCCGGGTCCGGATCCCGGCGGCCGCCACCCCGGAGGCCCCGGCCGAGGAGCCCGGGCCCGCCGAGAACGCGGCGCCGGGCCGGCCGGCCGCGCCCGGTCCGGCGCCGGCGGCCGTCCCGGTCCCGCCGCCGACGAGGCGGACCGCGTCGGCGAACGGGTGGTTCGCCGCCCCCACCCCGTCCCCGGACGCCGCGTGGGGCGATGCCGCCTGGACCGGCGAGGCGGCCTGGAGGGAGGGGCCGGCTCCCCGCCCGTACCCCACGCGGCCGGGTCCCGCGCAACAGCCCGTGCGCGACGAGGAGGCCCGGCGCGACCCGGTCACCTCGCCGAGCGGCATCCCGGTGGTGCCGGCGGACGAGCGGGCCCGCGAGCGGGTCAACGGCACGGCGAAGGCGCGGAGGGACGAGCGTGCCCCGGCGCCCCGGCCCGGCCGGATCCCGGCCCCGCGGCCTCAGCCCGGCTCGGCCATCCGGTAACCGACCCCGCGCAGGGTCTCGATGCTCCTGGTGCCGAACGGTGCGTCGATCTTGCGGCGCAGGTAGCCGACGTACACCTCGACGACGTTGACCTCGCCCTCGTAGTGGGCGTCCCAGACGGCCCGCAGGATGTCCGTCTTCGTGACGACCTCGCCCGCGTGCCGCATCAGGTGCTCCAGCACGCCGAACTCGCGTGGGGTGAGGGTGATCTCGACGTCGCCGCGGTGCACCCGGTGCCGGGCCGGGTCGAGCTTCAGGTCGCCGACGGTGAGCACCGTGGGCCTGGCCTCGCCCGCCCGGCGCAGCAGGGCCCGGAGCCGGGCGAGGAGCACGACGAACGAGAACGGCTTGACGAGGTAGTCGTCGGCGCCGAGGTCGAACGCGTCGGCCTCGTCGTACTCACCGTCCTTCGCGGTGAGCATGAGCACCGGGGTCCACACCTCTGCGGCGCGCAGCCGCTGCAGGATCCGGTACCCGGACAGGCCGGGGAGCATGATGTCGAGCACCACGACGTCGTGCTGGCCAGTGCTCGCCGCCGCGAGGCCCGATATGCCGTCGTGCACGACCTCCACCGAGTGCCCCTCGGCGGCGAGCCCGCGCCGCACCATCTCCGCGAGTGGTACCTCGTCCTCGACCAGCAGTACGCGCACAGGCAGACGCTATCGGGCCGTCCGTGATGGCCGGACGGGGTCGGCGGTCAGGAGCACCTCAGGCGGCGGCGTCGGTGAGCTCGGCGCCGCGGGTCTCCGGGAGCAGGAGCGCGCAGAACGCCATCACCAGGTAGGCGATCCCCGCGAACACGGCGATGGCCACCCCGATCGAGATCGCGTCGGCCATGATCCCCACGAGCAACGGGAACAGCGCGCCGATCCCGCGGCCGAAGTTGTAGCAGAAGCCCTGGCCCGAGCCGCGCAGCTCGGTGGGGTACTGCTCGGTGAGCATCGCGCCGAGCCCGCTGAAGTACGCCGAGGACACGAAGCCGAGCGGCAGCGCGAGCACCGTGAACACCGGGGTCGGCAGGTCCAGGAGCGTGAACGGCAGGACGATCACGAAGGCCGCCACGGCGCACACGACGAGCGCGGGTCTGCGGCCGAGCCGGTCGGTGAGCCACGCCCCGAACAGGTACCCGGCGAACGCCCCGACGATCACCAGCAGCAGCGTGCCGCCGAGGCCGAGGAGGTTCAGGCCGCGGGCGCTGTGCAGGAACTGCGGGAGGAACGTCGTGAGCGAGTAGTAGCCGCCCTGCGCGCCGGTGCACAGCAGCGCGCACACCACCGTGGTCCGCAGCAGGTCGGGGCGGAATATCCCGAGGAAGGACGGCCGCCCGGCCGGCCGGTCGGCGTGCCGGACGAACACGTCGGGCTCCGGCACGTGGCGGCGGATCCAGAACACGCCCAGCGCGGGCAGCACGCCGAGCGCGAACAGCACCCGCCACGCCGTCTCGGGCGGGAACAGCGACTGCGTCAGCACGAACAGCCCCACCGCGACCGCCCAGCCGACCGCCCAGCCGCTCTGCACCGTCCCGACGGCCCTCCCGCGGTACCGCGCCCGGACGGTCTCGCCCATCAGGATCGCCCCGACCGCCCACTCGCCGCCGAACCCGAACCCCATGAGCCCGCGGAAGACCAGCAGCTGCGTGAAGTCCTGGGCGACGCCGCAGAGCAGCGTGAACACCGAGAACCACGCCACCGCGACCTGCAGCATCAGCGCCCGGCCGTACCGGTCGGCCAGCACGCCCGCCGCCCAGCCGCCGACCGCCGAGCACAGCAGGGTGACGGTGCCGATCAGCCCGGCCTGTGCGTTGGACGCCAGAAACCCGACCGAGAGCAGCACCGGTATCAGGAGGCTGTAGATCTGGACGTCCATCGCGTCCGTCGCCCAGCCGCCGAAACAGGACCAGAAGGTCCGTCGCTCGCGCGCTGACATCGACCCGTACCAGCGGCCGTCGGTGGCGGTCATCTGCATGGCCTACCAGCGGGAGGTCGTCCCGGCAACCGATCCTACGATCATCTGCGACTGACCCGATCGGGTGAACGAGGTTAACGGGCTGGGACGAGATCCGGGATCTGCACGTCGAGTTCCTCGCTGAGCAGGGCTTTCGGCCGAAGGTGGATGACGAGGAGATGAGCGCCCGCCTCGCGGTCGCCGTGCCGGCCGACACCGCGTAGGCCCCTGACACGGGCGCCCGATCGGTCAGGCCTGGCCCGTCACTTCCGGGTCCAGCAGGCGCCGGACGGCCTTGTCGACGAGGACGGGCAGGTAGTCGCGGACCGTCGCCGCCGTTCGGCGCGAAGTCGTGCAGGAGGCGCGCGGTCACGTCCTCCCATTGCGTGGCGAGGCGCTCCGCGTTGGCCCTCGCCAGGAAGTCGTCGTCGGGCGGTGGTGCCGAGGCGGGTGCGGGCGCCTGCGCAGCGGCGGGGCCCGGTGCCGCGAGCTGACCCAGCCGGGCCATCAGGCTCGGCGCGCCCGGGCGGGTCACCCCGCCGCGACTCCGGGTCGAGCCGAGGGGTGTTGTCCACGAGCGGGCCGGACTTCAGGTTCCGGTCGATCTTGCGGTGGACGTGCTCGAGGTTCTCGTCGGTCCGGCGCGGGACGGGCTGCGCCCAGCGGGACGAGGAGGGAGCGGATCCGGTCGTCGGGGTCACGGGGGCGGGATCCTCCGGTCGGGGTGGAGCCGATGATCAACCGATCGGAGGTTGTCGCCCGGTCCGGACGGGCGCGCTGGCGCCGCAGGTTAATGACCGTTAACATCGCGATGGCTCCGACTCCAGGAGGACCGATGCCCGTTGCCACGTCCGGCACCACGCCGCGCGGTGCCGCGTCCCACCGCGAGCTGGTGGCCGATCTGAAGGCGCGGCTCGCCACGGCCGCGCTCGGCGGGTCGGAGCGCGCGCGGGTGCGGCACGTCGAGCGCGGCAAGCTGTTGCCGCGGGACCGGGTCGACGCGCTCGTGGACCCGTCGAGCCCGTTCCTCGAGCTCTCCCCGCTCGCCGCGAACGGCATGTACGGCGACGAGGCGCCCGGGGCCGGCCTGATCACGGGGGTCGGGCGGGTGGCCGGGCGCGAGGTCGTGGTGGTCGCGAACGACGCCACCGTCAAGGGCGGCACCTACTACCCGATGACGGTCAAGAAGCACCTGCGCGCGCAGGAGGTGGCCTTGCACAACCGGCTGCCGTGCGTCTACCTCGTCGACTCCGGCGGCGCCTACCTGCCGGAGCAGGACTCCGTCTTCCCCGACCGGGAGCACTTCGGCCGGATCTTCTACAACCAGGCGCAGATGTCCGCGCGCGGCATCCCGCAGATCGCGGCCGTGCTCGGCTCGTGCACCGCGGGCGGCGCCTACGTGCCGGCGATGAGCGACGAGGCCGTGATCGTCCGCAACCAGGGCACGATCTTCCTCGGCGGCCCGCCGCTGGTGAAGGCCGCCACCGGCGAGGTCGTCACGGCCGAGGAGCTCGGCGGCGGTGACCTGCACTCGCGGGTCTCCGGCGTCACCGACCACCTCGCGGAGGACGACGCCCACGCCCTGCGGATCGTGCGTTCGATCGTCGGCACGCTCGGTCCGCGGGCGCCCCGGCCGTGGGACGTGGCGCCCGCGGAGGAGCCGCTCGCCGACCCTGACGAGCTGTACGAGGTCGTGCCGACCGACTCGCGCACGCCCTACGACGTGCGCGAGGTGATCAGCCGGGTCGTCGACGGCTCGCGGCTGCACGAGTTCAAGGCCGAGTACGGCACCACGCTCGTCACCGGCTTCGCGCGCATCCACGGCCACCCGGTCGGGATCGTCGCGAACAACGGGATCCTGTTCTCCGAGTCGGCCCAGAAGGGCGCGCACTTCATCGAGCTGTGCGACCAGCGCGGGGTGCCGCTGGTGTTCCTGCAGAACATCTCCGGCTTCATGGTCGGGCGCGAGTACGAGGCGGGCGGAATCGCGAAGCACGGCGCGAAGATGGTCACCGCGGTCGCCACCACCCGCGTCCCCAAGTTCACGGTGATCATCGGAGGCTCGTTCGGCGCCGGGAACTACTCGATGTGCGGGCGGGCGTACTCGCCGCGGTTCCTGTTCATGTGGCCCAACGCCCGGATCTCGGTGATGGGCGGCGAGCAGGCCGCCACGGTGCTCGCGACCGTCGGCTCCGGGGCCGACCCCGACGCCGTCCGCGCCCAGTACGAGACGCAGGGCCACCCGTACTACTCCACGGCCCGGCTCTGGGACGACGGCGTGATCGACCCGAAGGACACCAGGACGGTCCTGGGCCTGGCGCTCTCGGCGGCGGGGAACGCGCCACTGGAGGAGCCGGGCTTCGGGGTCTTCCGCATGTAGGCGAACCCGGTCCACCCGACGAACGGCACGTTCGTCGGTACCCAGCAGACGAGAGTGCCGTTCGTCGGCCGACGGAGGAGGAGGCGCGCGTGTTCGACACCGTGCTCGTCGCCAACCGCGGTGAGATCGCCGTTCGCGTGCTGCGCACCCTGCGCCGGCTCGGCATCCGGTCCGTCGCCGTCTTCTCCGACGCCGATGCGTGCGCGCCGCACGTCGGGATGGCCGACATCGCCGTGCGGATCGGGCCCGCCGCTGCCGCGCAGAGCTACCTCTCCATCCCCGCCGTGCTGGAGGCCGCTGCCGCGACGGGGGCCCAGGCGATCCACCCGGGGTACGGGTTCCTGTCCGAGAACACCGCCTTCGCCGCGGCCTGTGCCGACGCCGGGATCGTGTTCGTCGGGCCGCCCGCGTCGGCGATCGAGGCGATGGGCGACAAGATCGCGGCGAAGGCCACGGTGGCGAAGGCGGGCGTGCCGGTCGTCCCCGGCTCGGACGGTGCGGGCCTCACCGACGACGAGCTCGCGGCCGCCGTCGCGGAGATCGGCTACCCGGTGCTGCTCAAGCCCAGCGCGGGCGGCGGCGGCAAGGGCATGCGCGAGGTGCACCGGCCCGAGGACCTGCGCGACGCGATCACGTCGGCCCGACGAGAAGCGCGCAGCTCCTTCGGGGACGAGACGCTGCTGGTCGAACGCCTGGTCACGACGCCGCGGCACATCGAGATCCAGGTCCTCGCGGACGCGCACGGGAACGTCGTGCACCTGGGCGAGCGCGAGTGCAGCCTGCAGCGGCGGCACCAGAAGATCGTGGAGGAGGCGCCGTCGGCGCTGCTCACCCCCGTGCAGCGGGAGGCGATGGGGGCGGCGGCCGTCGAGGCGGCCCGCACGGTCGGCTACACCGGCGCCGGCACGGTCGAGTTCATCGTGGGCGCGGACGACCCGGACCGCTTCTACTTCATGGAGATGAACACCCGGCTGCAGGTGGAGCACCCCGTCACCGAGCTCGTCACCGGGCTGGACCTGGTGGAGTTGCAGCTGCGGGTGGCCGCAGGGGAACCGCTGCCGATCGGCCAGGACGACGTGCGGCTGTCCGGCCACGCCGTCGAGGCGCGGGTCTACGCAGAGGACCCCGCGGCCGGCTTCCTGCCCACCGGCGGGCGGGTCCTCGCCCTGCACGAGCCGGCGGCGCCCGGCGTGCGCGTCGACTCCGGGATCGCGGAGGGCACGGTCGTCGGCAGCGACTACGACCCGATGCTCGCCAAGGTGATCGCCCACGGCGCCGATCGCGCCGAGGCCCTGCGCAGGCTCGACGCCGCACTGCGGGACACCGTGCTGCTCGGCCTCGACACCAACACCGGCTTCCTGAGAGCCCTGCTCGCCGACCCGGACGTGCGGGCCGGCCGCCTGGACACGGGCCTCGTGGGGCGCAGGCTGGCCGACTGGACGGCTGCCGACCTGCCCACCGACGTGCTCGTCGCGGCCGCGGCGCACGCCATGCTGGAGCTCGAGCCCGCGGGGCCGGTCGTGGACCCGTTCGACGTACCGGGCGGCTGGCGGGTCGGCGAGCCCGCGTGGACGACGTGGCGGATGTCGGTCTCCGGGCACGACCCGGTCGCGGTGCGCATCAGGGGCCGGGCCGCGGCCGCCGAGGTGGCGGTCGGGGACGCCGAGCCGGTGCCGTGCGCCGCGCGGCGCGAACCGGGCGCGTTGGTCGTGACCGTCGACGGGATCACGCGCCGGTACGCCTGCGCGCTCGACGGCGAGACCCTGTGGCTCGGCCGGGACGGGCGGGCGTGGGGCGTCCGCGAACAGGCCCCGCTGGACGCGGCGACGTCGGCGGAGGCCGGAGCGGGCGGCCCGGTGCTCTCGCCGATGCCCGGCACGGTCACCGCCGTCGAGGTCGTCGAGGGGCAGGCGGTCGCCGCCGGCGCCCGGCTCGTCGTCGTGGAGGCGATGAAGATGGAGCACGTGCTCACCTCCCCGGTCGCCGGGGTGGTCCGCGAGCTGCGCGCCCGCCAGGGCGAGGCCGTCGCGAAGGACGCCGTGCTGCTGGTCGTGGAACCGGAGGTGGACTGATGGACCTCACGCTGAGCGAGGAGCACGAGGCGCTGCGCGCCACGGTCGAGGACTTCGCCCGCAAGGAGGTCGCCCCCGTCATCGGCGAGCTCTACGAGCGCGGCGAGTTCCCGTACCAGCTGGTGGCGCGGATGGGCGCGATGGGCCTGTTCGGCCTGCCGATCGATGAGGAGCACGGCGGGATGGGCGGCGACTACTTCGCGCTCTGCCTCGCCCTCGAGGAACTCGCGCGCGTCGACTCGTCGGTGGCGATCACCCTGGAGGCCGGCGTCTCGCTCGGCGCCATGCCGCTCCACCGCTTCGGCAGCGAGGAGCAGCAGCGGCGGTGGCTGCCCGCGCTCGCGGCCGGGGAGCGGCTGGGCGCGTTCGGGCTCACCGAGCCCGGCGGGGGCTCGGACGCGGGCGCCACCCGCACCACCGCCCGGCTCGACGGCGACGAGTGGGTGATCAACGGTTCCAAGGCGTTCATCACGAACGCCGGCACCGACATCACCTCGATCGTCACCGTCACCGCGGTCACGGGTGTGGGCGCGGACGGGCGCAAGGAGATCTCCTCGATCATCGTCCCTGCCGGTACGCCCGGCTTCCGGGTCTCGCAGAAGTACTCCAAGGTCGGCTGGTCCGCCTCGGACACGAGGGAGCTGTTCTTCGACGACTGCCGGGTGCCGGCGGAGAACCTGCTCGGCGAGCGCGGGCGCGGGTACGCGCAGTTCCTGTCGATCCTCGACGAGGGCCGGGTCGCGATCGCGGCGCTGTCGGTCGGGCTCGCCCAGGGCTGCGTCGACGAGTCGGTGCGCTACGCCCGCGAGAGGGAGGCGTTCGGCTCCCCGATCGGCAGCTACCAGGCGATCCAGTTCAAGATCGCCGATATGGAGGCGCGAGCCCACACCGCCCGCCTGGCGTACTACGCGGCCGCGGCGAAGATGTTGCGCGGCGAGCCGTTCAAGAAGGAGGCGGCGATCGCCAAGCTGGTCGCCTCCAACGCGGCGATGGACAACGCCCGCGACGCCACCCAGGTCTTCGGCGGCTACGGCTTCATGAACGAGTACCCGGTGGGCCGCTTCTACCGCGACGCCAAGATCCTGGAGATCGGCGAGGGCACGAGCGAGGTCCAGCGGATGCTGATCGCCCGCCACCTGGGCCTCTAGCCCCGCCCGCGATGTCAGCAAAGCCACTTTCACGACACCAGGCGTCATGAAAGTGGCTTTGCTGACGCTGGCCCCGCGGTCGATCACCGGGCACCGGGCGCGAGGATGGTGGGGTGAACGCCCTGTTCGCCCGGATCGTCGTACTCGTGAGCGGTGCCGCGATCCTGGTGGTCGAGACGCTGGCGACCCGGCTGGTCGCGCCGTACGTCGGCCTGACGCTCGAGTCGACGTCGGCCGTGATCGGCGTGGCGCTGGCCGGCATCGCCGCCGGGGCGTCCCTGGGCGGCCGGTGGGCCGACGTGCTGCCGCCGCGCCGGGTGGCCGCGGGGGCGCTCGCGGTCGGCGGGCTCGGGGTGCTGGCGGTCCGGCCCATGGTCCGCGTGCTCGGCCCGGCGCTCGGCCCGGGCCCGCTGGCCGCGATCGTCCTGGTGGCGGTGTCCACGCTGGTGTCGGTCACCGCGCTCGCGATGGTGACGCCCGCGGTCACCCGCGCCCGGATCTCACACGTCGAGGGCTCCGGTGCGGTGATCGGCGGACTCTCGGCGGCGGGCACCGTCGGGTCGCTCGCCGGGGTGTTCCTCACCGGGTTCGTGCTGGTGGCGTTGCTACCCGTGGCGATGATCCTGCTGATCACGGCCGCCGCGTGCCTGGTGCTGGCCGTGCTCACGGCGGTCGTCCCGGCGCGCGGGGCGGTCGCCGGCACGGCCGTCGTCGCCGCCGTCCTCGCCACTGCCGTGGTGGCGGTGCCCGGCCGGTGCGACGCCGACACGGTCTACTACTGCGCGAGCGTGCGCGCCGACCCGGCCGACCCGGACGTCCGGGTACTGGTGCTCGACGATCTGGACCACTCCGCCGTGGACCTGACCGATCCCGCGTACCTGCGGTTCGCCTACACCCGGCGGTTCGCCGACGCGATCGACAGCGCATTCCCGGCGGGAGTCCCCCTCGCCGCGGTGCACGTCGGCGGCGGCGGCTTCACGATGCCCCGCTGGCTCGCCGCCACCCGTCCGGGCTCGACCTCCACCGTGCTGGAGGTGGACGAGGGCGTCGTCGAGCTGGGCCGCCGGGAGCTGGGCGTGGCCGGGATCCCGGCCGTCGACGTCCGGATCGGGGACGCGCGCAACCAGCTCGCCGCGCTGCCGGACGCGTCGGCGGACGTCGTGGTCGGGGACGCCTTCGGCTCGCGCTCGGTGCCGTGGCACCTGGCCACCGCCGAGTTCGTCGCCGACGTCCACCGCGTGTTGCGGCACGACGGCGTCTACGTGCTCAACGTGATCGACCACGATCCCTGGGGTCTGCTCGCCGCCGAGGTGGCCACCGTCGCGCACAAGTTCCCCCACGTCGCGCTGCTGGTGCGGCCCGAGCAGCTCTCCGCGGGCAGGGGTGGCAACGCGGTCGTCGTGGCCTCGGACCGTCCGATCGACGTGGCCGCGCTGGCCGAGCGGGCCGCGGTGCGCGGCGAGCCGGGATCGGTCCTCGACGCCGGCGCCGCCCTGCGGTTCGCGGCGGACGCCCCCGTGCTCACCGACGACCGGGCACCGGTCGACCAGCTGATCAGCTGATCAGCTGGTCCCGCTAGGGTCCGCGGGAGGAGGTGGCGGGGTGGCTGAGTGGGACGACCTCGTGGCGTTCGTGCGGGTGCGCTACGAGATCATGCGGCAGGCCGACGGCGAGCTGTGGTTCCGCTTGCCCACGAAGGACGATCGCACGCAGCTCGTGGTGGTGCGCCTGGTCACGGGCGAGGACGACCACCCGTGGGCGCAGATCGCCTCGCCGATCGGGCGCGTGGCCGACCTGGACCTCGCCCGGATGCTCGATCTCGCGGGCGAGTGCGTGGCGGGTGGAGCGGTCGCCGTGGACGGCGTGGTGCTCTTCCGCCACTCCATCCCGTTCGGCGACACCGCGCTCGACGGCTTCGACCGCCCCTTCCGGCTGGTCGTCGACGTCGCCGACCGCCTGGAGCACGCGCTGACGGGCGCCGACGAGCACTAGCGCGGCGCCTTCCGGCGCCGTCGTGGTGGCCGGGAGGTCTCAGCTGGCGCGCCTGCGCAGCGCGCCGTCGGCGAGCAGGCCGGGGCGGTCGGTCACCGTCTGCAGCTCGGTCAGGGTGGGGTGTCCGGCGGCCAGCAGGGCCGTGTCGGTGTCCGGCTCCGGCTCCCCGGCCAGCTCGGCCTCGTGGGTGTGCAGGAGATCGCCGTCCTCGCCGCTGACGTGGTCGACGCGCACCCGGACCGATCCCCAGTCGGCGAGCCGCGCCTCGCGGAGCTCGCCGAGCTCGGCGACGGGCAGGTCGGGCACGTTGAGCGAGAGCACCGTGGAGTCCGGGGCACCGAGCAGGACGTCGAGCACGTCGGGCAGGAGCTTCAGCGCGGCGTCCCAGTGCGGCCGCTCGGGTTCGATCAGCGGGGTGCCGAGCGAGACCGCGAGGCCCCGCCACCCGTGCAGTCCCGCCGCGAGCGCCGCCCCGATCGTGCCGGAGTGCAGCACCGCGTGCCCGAGGTTGGCCCCGATGTTGATGCCGGACAGCACCACGTCCGGCTCCGGGTCGAGCCAGCCGCGCCCGGCCGAGTGGACGATGAACGCGGGGTGGCCCTCGACGGCGAACGCCGGGATGCCGGGCAGGTCGGGCAGCTCACGGCGGTGCACCCGCACGCGCCGCCCGTCGCGGACCGCCAGCACCGAGCCGCCCACACCGCTCGCGTCGACGTGCGGGGCCGCCACCACCACGTCGAAACCGGCGTCCCGTGCTCCCGTGGCCAATGCCCTGAGCCCCGGCGAGTCGATGCCGTCGTCGTTGGTGATCAGGGCGCGGAGACGTCGGGAGGATGCCACGCCTCCACCGTAGGCGAGCCAGGTGGCCGCCGGACGGCCGCGCGATGACACTCACGCGCGCGGTTCCCGTTCCTCGAATCGGGTTCTAGGATCGATGTCACATCCACTGGGAGGTGCCGATGCGGGAGGCCGTCGAGACATCCAGCCTCGCCGAGATCCGCGACGTCGACATCGACGACGTGCTCGACTACGTCCACGCCGACCTCAAGAAGCTCCCGGACTACCTCGACCTGTACCGGCGCTACCTGCGGCAGCGCTGGGACGTCTACGAGCTCGACTTCGGCCGGGACGTCGAGGACTGGAACACCCGGATGTCGCAGGAGGAGCGCACCGCGTTCGTCGCCATCTCCTCCGGCTTCCACCACGGTGAGCGGCAGGTGGAGGTGGAGCTGCCGGTGTTCATGCTCGGCGGCAGCGAGGAGTCGAAGGTCTACATGTCGAGCCAGATCGAGGACGAGGCCCGGCACACCATCTTCTTCGACCGCTTCTACCGGGAGGTCGTCGGCCTGCCCGGCGAGACGGTGCAGGACGTGCTCGACGCGTCGTTCCCGCACGTCTCGGAGACGTTCGTGGGCCCGTTCGGCCTCCTCGCCTACCAGGCCGACGAGCTGCGCCGCGACCCGGAGGACCCCGCGGCGCGGGTGCGCTACGGCACCACGTACTTCCTGTGGATCGAGGGCGTGCTCGCGCTCTCGGTCATGAAGATCACGCTCACCTACTGCCGGGAGCGCGGCCTCCTGCCTGCCTACTACGCCGGGTTCACCGCCACCTGCCGGGACGAGGCCCGCCACGTCCAGGCCGGCATGCGGTTCCTGCGCGACGCGGTGCGTGCCGACCCACCGCTGCTGCGCGAGATCCACGAGACGCTGCGCACGATCCTCGCCATGAACGGCGCCGTGAGCCGGCGGCTGGCACTCGAGGCGCTCGGCTGGAGCCCGGAGGAGGTGCGACGGCTGATGATCCGGCAGCTGTCGATGAAGCTGTCGGACGTGGGCATCGACCTGCCACCCGACCTGCGGGAGCGGATCCAGCAGATCGAGCCCGAGGTGGCGGGCGGATGACGGCGCTGTTCTCGCCGGCGTGGGCGGACGCGGCGCGCGAGGCCGTCGACGGCGGCCCGTCCGACGAGGTGCGTGCGGGCAAGCTGCCCGCGTACTGGGAGTGGATCGACGATGCGCGGGCCCGGCACGACGGGACGTGGGCGCTCGTGGCCCCCGACCTGCCCGGGTGCCTTTTGCTGGAGTGGGAGCGGGGCAGGTGCACGCGGGCGGCGGTCGGCGGGGCGGGGTCGGCGCCCGCCGCCACGTACGTGCTCAGCGCCCCGCTCGCGGTCTGGCAGGAGCTCGTGGGCGGCGCGGACGCCGGACGACTGGTGATGTACCGGCGGATCCGGTTGGAACGCGGCGACGTGCTGGCGTTCTTCCGGATCGTCTACTTCGTCGTGGAGTCGCTCGCCGCGATCGGACGGGTCCGGGCGGGATAGGACGAGGAGGTCTACCTCACCGGTCCGGGAGCCACGGCCGTCGCGGCCGCCGGCGCGGTGCGCCGCCACGGCCCGCCGAAGAAGCAGATCGCCACGGCGAACAGCGCCATGCAGCCGGCCGTAGCGGCCATCCAGACCTGCCAGCCCGCGGCGGCCACCACGTGGGGCACGACGAGGAGCACCACCACGGCCATGGCCTTGACCAGGAACGAGAACAGGCCCCACGCCGTGCCCTGGAGGCGTGGGTCGATGTCCTCCGCGTCCTCGGAGAAGTTCGCCATCCACGGCGCGTAGGCGGCGCCGAGCACGCCGCCGAGCACCATCCCGGTGACCATCAGGACCGGCAGCGAGACGGCCGCGCGCCCCAGCAGCGACACGAAGAACACCAGGACCGCGAGCCCAACCAGCGTGCCGCCGAGCGCGAACGGGCGGCGCAGCTGCAGCCGGTCCGACAGCCGCCCGGCCACCACGAGGGCCGCGAGGTC
This sequence comes from Pseudonocardia adelaidensis, assembly GCF_039543345.1. Lineage (NCBI taxonomy): Bacteria > Bacillati > Actinomycetota > Actinomycetes > Pseudonocardiales > Pseudonocardiaceae > Pseudonocardia > Pseudonocardia adelaidensis. The sequence goes on from NZ_BAABJO010000010.1 coordinate 165,239, forward strand.
GAGGATCCAGAACACCGTCATCACCGCCGACGCCTGGGCCGTGGTCATGTCGAAGGTCTGCACCAGCATCGTCTGCCCGTAGAGGGTGAGCGTCAGGTACAGCACGAGCCAGAACGCGATCCCGACGACGTGGGCCCACATCGTGCGGTGCACGAGCAGGGTGCGGGCGAGCGCGGGGCGCTCGGCGTCGACGACGGTGAGCGCCGTGCGCTCGGTCTGCACGATCTTGGCCCGCAGCCGCGGGGACAGCTCGGCGATGTTGGCCGCGATCACGATCGACAGCACGAGCGAGACGCACCCCATGATCACGAACTGGGACTGCCAGGCGTCGTCGAACAGCGGCAGCGTGAGCCCGGCGATCGCGGCGGCGAGGAAGTTGGCCCCCACCGGCCCCCAGGTCCAGAACCCGAACGCCTGTGCGCGGCCCATCCGCGGGGAGAAGTCGCGCACGAGCGGGGCGGTGCTGGCGATCGCGACCCCGTCGATGAACGACAGCACGACCCGGGCGACGAGCAGCTGCCCGGGCGAGCTGATCAGCGCCATCGCGAAGCAGCAGAGCCCGGTGAGCATCATGAGCGGGATCAGCAGGCGGACCCGCCCGACCTTGTCGGTGAGCCGCCCGCCGACGATCCCGGCCACCGCCCCGGCGAGCGCCGCGACCGCCGAGATCGCCCCGTACGTCGCGAGCGTCATGTCCAGGTCCTCGAGCAGCAGCGGGACCACGGGCGCGATCTGGGCCTCGTAGGAGCAGATCAGGCTCGCCAGTACGGCCATCGCCAGTATCCGCAGCCGCCGTCGGCCGGTCGGGTACTCGTCGAGCAGGCGTACGTACCGGGGGCTCATTCGCGACCTCCTCGTCGCAGCGTTCTTACCGAGCCAGGCTCTAGAACGAGATCCCAGAATCCGCGTCGGGAGCGGAGCGTGTCAAGGGCCGGCGTCGCCGTGCCGCATCTCACGCACCGGCTCCGCCCGTCCCGTGTGGCAGGGTGGGCTCTCGCAGGGTCGCGGACGATCGGAGCGGATGGATGCGTGTCTTCAACGGGGTCGACGAGCTGCGGGCGGCGGTGGGTTCCCAGCTCGGCGAGAGCGACTGGCACACGGTCGACCAGTCCCAGATCGACACGTTCGCCGACGCCACCCTCGACCACCAGTGGATCCACGTCGACGAGGAGCGGGCCAAGGCGGGCCCGTTCGGCGGCACCATCGCCCACGGGTTCCTCACGCTCTCGCTGCTGCCGCACCTCGTGAAGCAGGCGTACCGCGTCGAGGGCACGAAGATGGGCGTCAACTACGGGCTCAACCGCGTGCGGTTCACCTCGCCCGTCCCGGTCGGCAGCAAGGTGCGGGCGAACGTCGAGCTCGTCGACGTCACCGACGTGTCGGGCGGGGTCCAGATGACCACGAAGGTGACGGTCGAGATCGAGGGATCGGACCGCCCTGCGCTCGTCGCCGAGTGGCTGACCAGGCAGTACGTGTAAGGAGTGCCTCCGATGCGAGAAGCGGTCATCTGCGAGCCGGTGCGGACCCCGGTGGGTGGGTTCGGTGGCGCGCTGCGGGACGTGCCGGCACCCGAGCTCGCCGCCACCGTGATCCGCGCGCTGATGGAGCGCACCGGGCTGCCGCCGGACGCGGTCGACGACGTCGTGCTCGGCCACTGCTACCCCACGATGGACGCGCCTGCGATCGGCCGCGTCGCCGCGCTGGACGCCGGGCTGCCGGTCACGGTCACCGGCCTGCAGATCGACCGCCGCTGCGGATCGGGCCTGCAGGCGGTGCTGTACGCGGCGATGCAGGTGCAGTCCGGTGTGTCCGAGCTGATGCTCGCCGGCGGCGCCGAGTCGATGTCGAGCGCGCCGTTCTACGCGAACGGGATGCGCTGGGGCGTCAAGGGCGGGCCCGGGGTGATGCTGCACGACGCGCTCGCACGCGGCCGCGTCACGGCGGGCGGGATCAACTTCCCGGTGCCGGGCGGGATGCTGGAGACGGCCGAGAACCTGCGCCGGGAGTACTCGATCCCCCGCGAGGAGCAGGACGAGTTCGCCGTGCGCTCGCACCGGCGCGCCGCCGCCGCCCGCGACGAGGGCCGGTTCGCCGACGAGATCGTCCCGGTCACGGTGAAGGGCCGGAAGGGCGACACGGTGGTCGACGCCGACGAGCACATCCGCCCCGACTCCACGGTGGAGAAGCTCGCCGGGCTGCGGCCCGTCCTGGGCCGCGACGACCCGGAGGCCACGGTCACGGCGGGCAACGCGAGCGGCCAGAACGACGGCGCGGCCGTCTGCGTCGTCACCCACCCGGAGAAGGCTGCCGAGCTGGGCCTGCGGCCGCTGGTCAAGCTCGTGTCGTGGGGTATCGGCGGCGTGCCGCCCGCCACGATGGGCACCGGCCCGGTGCCGGCGGTGGCGAAGGCCCTCGACGCCGCCCGGCTGACGCTGGCCGACATGGACCTGATCGAGCTCAACGAGGCCTTCGCGGCGCAGGTGCTCGCCGTCACGCGCGAGTGGAAGCTCGTGCCGGAGGACTTCGAGCGGCTCAACGTCAACGGCTCCGGGATCTCACTCGGCCACCCGGTCGGCGCCACCGGCGGCCGGATCCTCGCCACGCTCGCGCGGGAGATGGAGCGCCGGGACGCCCGGTACGGCCTCGAGACCATGTGCATCGGCGGCGGGCAGGGGCTCGCCGCGGTCTTCGAACGGGTGGCCGCCTGATCGTGATGTGAAACACCTCTCCCGCCGGGTACGACAGCCCTCGTAGACACACGCTGCGAGAGAGGCGAGGCCATGACGAGCGCGGAGACCGCGACGTTGAGCGGGCGGGACCGGGCCGTGCTGCGCGCGGTGGCCGCGGGGCGTTGCGAGCTCGGCAGCGGTGGCTGGCAGCCCGTTCTCCTCATCGACGGGCTCGCGTGCGCCGACTCGGCCGCGGGGCACCGGCTGCTGGCGGCCGGGCTGATCAACCCGCCCGACCCGGGCCGGCCGCTCGGTCCGGCGAGCATCACCTCGCTGGGGTGGCGGGCGCTCGCCCGCTGAGCGTCACATCGGGGCGTGTTGCCCGAACCCGGCGGGCGGTCCATGCTCGCGCCGTGCCGTCCGACGACGACCTCGCCCTGGCCGATGACGTGAGCGGCCAGCTCATCCGGCTGCTGCGGCTGATGGACCGCAGGCAGGCCCAGTACCTTGCCGAGCACCCGGACGCGGTCGAGCGGGCCACCTACTTCCTGCTCGTCCACCTCGTGAAGGGCGGCCCGCAGCGCGCAGGTGCGCTCGCGGAGGCGGTGCACTCGGACCCCTCGACGATCAGCCGCCAGGTCGGGCACCTCGTGCGGCTCGGCCTCGTCGAGCGCATGGCCGACCCGGGGGACGGGCGGGCCACGCTGCTCACCGCCACCGACGAGGGCAGGCGGGTGTTCGGGGAGAACCGGCGCATGCGCATCGAACGGTTCGCCGAGATGCTGTCGGACTGGTCGGTCGAGGAACGGCGCACGTTCGCGGAGCTGCTGGGCCGCTTCACCACGGCGTTCGAGAACACCCAGCGTTCCTAGCGGGACGTCCGGGGCGGGCCCGCGGCGCATGTGGGACGAGCGGCCGCTCGCTCGCACCCGGCGCACGAGGGTGTCGTTGACTCCACCCGGTGTGGCCGTACCGCCCGAACCACGTCCTCAGTGCGCGCCGGCCACCTTGGCGCGCTGCCAGGAGGCCTTGATCTCCCGCTCGGCGTCGGCCCGGCCGACCCAGGTGGCGCCTTCCACGCTCTTGCCCGGCTCGAGCGCCTTGTAGATCTCGAAGAAGTGCTGGATCTCCATCCGGTCGAACTCGGGGAGGTGGTGGATGTCGCGCAGGTGCTCCTGGCGCGGGTCGTCGCTGGGCACGCAGAGGACCTTGTCGTCGCCGCCCTTCTCGTCCTTCATGCGGAACATGCCGATCGCGCGCGAGCGGATCAGGCAGCCCGGGAAGGTCGGCTCCTGCACGAGCACGAGCGCGTCCAGCGGGTCACCGTCCTCGCCCAGCGTGTGCTCGACGAACCCGTAGTCGGCCGGGTACTGGGTGGCCGTGAACAGCGTCCGGTCGAGCCGGATGCGCCCGGTCTCGTGGTCGACCTCGTACTTGTTGCGTCCCCCCTTGGGGATCTCGATGGTGACGTCGAAGTCCACTGGCGCTCTCCTGCTGTTCCGTCGGATGGATGGCCGGTACCGGTCGGGCGACCGGCTCCGGCGCCTCGGTCTAGTCTGATGCACCGCGTCGGCGGGTCCGACGTCCGGGGCGCGCGTCCAGCGTCCCGCGGATGTCGAGGGAGGGCGCCCGTGGGCATCGGGCGACGAATCGGTGACTCACTGCGACTGCCCGGTCGCGGAGCGCGGCGGATGATCGCCGTTCTCGTCGTGCTCGTGGTGGCCGGCGGCGCCGGCGGGGCGATCGCGCTCACCGGCCCGACCCTCGTCCAGCGGCTGGGTCTGGTGGCGCCCCCGCCCCCGCCGCTGCCGCCCGTCCCGCACGCCCAGCTGGGGCCGCTCCCGGCGAACGCCCCGGTACCCACGCCCGACGGTGTGAGCGCGGTCCTCGACGAGGCCGCGGCCGACATGCCGGGCAAGTTCGGGGGCGTGGTGATCGACCCGGCCACCGACAGCGAGCTGTGGAGCCACACCCCCGAGCGCCCGCTCACCCCGGCGTCCACCGGAAAGCTGATCACCACCGCGGCGGCGATGCTGGTGCTGAACCCGACCGACCGGCTGGTCACCCGCGTCGTGACCGGCCCGGACCCGGGCACCGTCGTGCTGGTGGGCGGCGGCGACCCGACGCTCACCGCGCTCCCCGACCCCGAGGACAGCCTGTACCCGGACGCGCCGAGCATCGTCGAGCTCGCCGACGCGGTGCGCAAGAAGGCCGCCGGCCCGATCCACCGGGTGCTCGTCGACACGAGCCGCTACACCGATGACGGGCTCGCACCGGGGTGGAACCCCGGCGACGTCGCGGCCGGGTTCATCACGCCGATCGAGCCCGTGATGCTCGACGGCGGCCGGATCGACCCCGCGTTGCAGGACGGCCCGCGCGTATCGGACCCAGCGCTCACCGCCGCCCGCGAACTCGCCGACCGGCTCGGCGTCCACGATGTGGGGAAGGGCAAGGCCGGACCGGACGCCACGGCCATCGCAGCGGTGTCGTCGGCGCCGGTGAGCGAGCTCGCCGAGTTCGCGCTCCGCGCCTCGGACAACGTGCTGGCCGAGGTGCTCGCGCGCGAGGTGGCGATCGCGCGCGAGGTGGAGCCGTCGTTCGAGGGTGCGGCCGGGGCCACGCTCGGCGCGCTCCGGCAGGCGGGGATCGACACGACCGGCGCCGTGATGGTGGACGGCAGCGGGCTCTCCACCCGGGACGAGGTGCCTCCCCGGCTGCTCGGGGAGATCCTCGCCGCCGCCGCGGCGCCCGCGAAGGGACCGCTCGACACGCAGTTCCTGCGGCCGGTCCTCACCGGCCTCCCGGTGGCGGGCGGTGTCGGCACGCTCGACAACCGGTATGCGCGCGACGGAGGGGCCGCGGACGGGCGCGGTGTCGTCCGCGCGAAGACCGGCTCGCTCACCGGGGTGAGCAGCCTGGCCGGGGTCGTCACGGACGCGGACGGGAGGCTGCTGGTCTTCGCCCTGATGTCCAACGGGGCCAATCCGCTCATCGTCCGCCCGCTGCACGACGAGATGGCCGCCGACCTGAGCCGCTGCGGTTGCCGCCAGCCGTGAGCCCGGCAGGCCACGTAGCGTGGGAGGCGTGCAGTACGTGACCGACTCCGCCCAGCCCACGTCGAGCCCGCCCGGTGAGCGCGGCCTCCCCGTCGACTGGGAGCTCGCGAGCCGCACGGCGGGCCGGCTCATGCAGCCCGGCCCGGACGCCACCCCCGCCGAGGCCGCCGAGCTGGTGCAACGCCTGCGCGCCGACGCCGTCGTCGCCGAGCAGCACGTCCGGGAGACCACCGGCCTCGGTCACGGCCTGCCGCTGCTGCCGGCCGATGTCGTGGACCGCAAGGCGTGGGCGGCGGCCGCGGTGGCGGGCATGGCCGCGCTCACCGCGACCGCACAGCTGCCGGAGGTGTCGCGGGTGGCCCGCCGCGTCACGGCGCGCACCGCTGGGCTGCAGGTCGGTGGAGTGGTCGCGTTCCTCGGCGGGCGGGTGCTCGGCCAGTACGACCCCTTCGGCGGGTCCGACGGTGGGGGGCGCCTGCTGCTCGTGGCGCCCAACGTGCACGCGGCGCAGAAGGCGTTGGACGTGCCGAGCACCGACTTCGGCCTCTGGGTCTGCCTGCACGAGGCCACGCACCGGCTCCAGTTCACCGCGGTGCCGTGGTTGCGGTCCTACTTCGCCGACGAGGTCGGCCGGTTCCTGTCGATCGCGCAGGGCGACCGCAACGCGGTGCTGGAACGGCTGCCCGAGGTCGTCCGGTCGCTGCGGGAGACCGGCGGCGACTCCCTCGCGATCGTCGAGCTGCTGCAGGGGCCGGAGCAGCGGGCCGTGCTCGACCGGCTGCTCGCCCTCACCACACTGCTGGAGGGCCACGCCGACCACGTGATGGACGCCGTCGGCCCGTCCGTCGTGCCCACGGTCGCCACCATCCGCAACCGGTTCACGATGCGCCGTCGCGGCGGCGGTCTCGTCGACCGCCTGCTGCGCGCCCTGCTCGGCGTGGAGGCCAAGGTCCGCCAGTACGCCGTGGGCTCGGCGTTCACCCGGCACGTCGTGCTCGCGGCCGGCATGGAGGGCTTCAACCGGGTGTGGGAGAGCCCCGAGACCCTGCCGACCCGGGAGGAACTGGCCAACCCCGGCGACTGGCTGGCGCGCGTCCACGGCCTCTGACGCCCCGAACGCCGGCATGGTGGCCTTACCGGCGCACTGCGGCAGTATGGCCACCATGCTGCAACGGGGAGCAGCCGCGTGAGGCAGCAGACAGGGCACGACACCGCGGTCCTCGCCGTTCGGCGGGCCGTTCGGGGAGCGGTCGTCGCGCTGCCCCCGCCCCACCGGGACGCCCCGTTGCTCGTCGCCTGCTCCGGCGGTGCCGACTCGCTCGCGCTGGCTGCCGGGGCGCTCGCGGTGCGCGGGGCGGGTGCGGTGCAGGCCGCGGTGGTCGACCACGGTCTGCAGGACGGGTCCGCCGAGCGTGCCGCCGCGACCGCAGCGTTGCTCGACGGCATGGGGGTCGCCGCCACCGTGCACCGGGTCGACGTCACGGGGAAGGGTGGGCTCGAGGCCGCGGCCCGCCGCGCCCGCTACGCCGCCCTGCGGTCCGCCCGCCCGCACCCGGACTCGCCGGTGCTGCTCGGGCACACCCTCGACGACCAGGCCGAGACCGTCCTGCTCGGGCTGGGGCGCGGGTCCGGTGCCCGGTCCCTGTCCGGGATGCGCGAGTGGGACGCCCCGTGGTGCCGTCCGCTGCTCGGGCTGCGCCGCGCGGTGACGCGGGCGGCGTGCGAGGCGGCGGGCCTTCCGGTGTGGGACGACCCGCACAACAGCGACCCCCGGTTCACCCGGGTCCGCCTCCGGCACGAGGTGCTGCCGCTGCTGGAGGAGGTGCTCGCGGGCGGGGTGGCGGAGGCGCTCGCCCGCACGGCGCGCCAGCTGCGCGAGGACGGCGACGCGCTCGACGCCGTCGCGGCCGACCTGCTCGGGCGGGCGAGCGACCCGGATCCGCGGTCCGGCCTGCGTCTCGGCCCGCTCGACGGCGTCCCCGCCGCGCTGCGCCGCCGGGTGCTGCGGGCATGGCTCGCCACCGTCCACGTGACGGCTCTCACCGACGAGCACCTGAGGGCCGCCGACGTCCTCGCAGGTCAGGGCCCTGACCGCGGCGGTGTCGCCCTTCCGGGTGGGTTGGAGCTGGTGCGCGCGCGTGGGAGGCTTTCCGTGCGTCCGATCCGCTGGCCATCCGGCGGCTGATCCCCACCCCACGCAGGAGGCCGCCAGCCGTGTACGACGGTGAGATCGCATCGACGCTGATCACCGAGCAGGCGATCCGGGAGCGGACGGCCGAGCTGGCGGCCCAGATCGCGGCCGACCGCGCGGGGTCGGACTCGGACCTGCTGCTGGTCGGCGTGCTCAAGGGCGCCGTGATGTTCATGACCGACCTGGCGCGGGCGTTGCCGGTACCGGTGCAGCTCGAGTTCATGGCGGTGAGCTCCTACGGCTCCGCCACCTCGTCCTCGGGGGTCGTGCGCATCCTCAAGGACCTCGACCGCGACATCGCCGGCCGCGAGGTGCTCATCGTCGAGGACATCATCGACTCGGGTCTCACGCTGTCCTGGCTGCTGAAGAACCTGGAGTCCCGGCAGCCCGCGTCGCTGTCGGTCTGCACGCTGCTGCGCAAGCCGGACGCGGTGAAGGTCGACGTGCCGGTCAAGTACGTCGGCTTCGACATCCCCAACGAGTTCGTCGTCGGCTACGGCCTCGACTACGCCGAGCGCTACCGCGACCTGCCGTTCATCGGCACGCTCGCCCCCTCCGTCTACGCCTGACGGCGCGAGCTCCTGCATCGCCGCGGTGACCCGTACGCCCAGGGCTCTGATCAGCGTTTCGGCACGTCCTGGGGCTCGGGCGGCGCGTGTGATCAGCGGGAACGGGACGTCGACTGGACCGCCGGCCGGCAAAGTTGCTCAGCGGCGCGGCGTAGACGTCATCGGGGTTCGATCGTGAACCGGGACGCGTCACGTCGATCTCGAGGCTGTGGGCAAGCCCGCAGCGTTCAGCGGAACGCACCCAGCCGGTGAACTCGGCCCCGTGGCGGTTGTCAGCCGCCGAGCGCGGGCAGCGCGGGCAGCGCCGGGAGGGGCGGCACCGGGAGTCCGGCGGCGGGTCCCGCGTTGAACGGCTCGGTGCCCAGCGCGAGCTCGACGTCGCCCACGTCGCCGTTCGCGGCGGCGTAGTCCAGCGCGTGGGCCAGGTCGATCACCCCGTTGCTGGCGGGCAGCGGCGCGAGGTTCAGCGTGGACAGCACGCCGAACGCGGCGCCCGAGTCGTCGACGAAGGCGCTGCCCGAGTCGCCGGGGATGCCCGGGGTGAGCGTGTAGACGTCGTGGTTGCGCCCGCCACCCGTCTCGGAGACGTCGATGCCGACCTTCGGGCCGAGCGCCTCGATCCCCAGCCGCAGCGGCGAGTTGCCGAGGCTGTAGACCAGGTCGCCGGTGCCGAGGCCGTCGGTGTCGAGGCCGGTGGGGCCGCCGAAGACCGGGAGGCTCGGGTTCACGTCGGCCGCGTCCTCGGAGGCGATCTCGACGAGGGCGAAGTCGTTGAACGCGCAGACGTCGGGGTCGCTCTCACCGTTGGCCTGCATCGTGACCCACGAGCTGTAGGCCAGGTGGCCCGTGCGCTCGGTGCCGTCGGCGGCCTTGATGGTCACCGGGGTGCCGATGCCGACGGTGCCGGAGTCGCAGCCGTCGGTCTCGGTGGCGTCACCGGTGCCACCGCAGTGCGCGGCCTGGCCGAGGAAGGTGCGGTCACCGCTGGTGAAGACGAAGTTGCTCGTGCAGGACCCGCCGCCCTCGGTGTCCGTCACGACGCCCGGGCGGATCGCCGCGGAGTCGGCGGGCGCCCACTGGTCGCGGCCGGACTGGGTGGGCGCTGCCGTGGCCGCAGGGGCGAGCACCGTCCCGAGCGCGATCCCACCGAGCACGACCGCCAACGCGACCCCACGGGCCCTCACCGTCATCCCAGATACCCCTCACCGCCGGCCTCGTCGCCGACCTCCGTGATCCGCTTCCGCCACTGGCCCAACGACGCCGGGGCCGTGGGGATATGGCGGGGATACGGCAGGGACATGGCCGGCCGCGGGCCTGCGGGAACTCGGGTGAGCGCCCGTTCGTTGAAAGCGCATGTACCCGTAAGGGGTACCCGGTCGGACATCGACGACGCAGCTGTGCTCGCGGCCCGCTATCCTGGCGGACTCAGGGCCGGTCAGTCCGCTGCGCCGGGTCTCTCCGCCGGAGAATCTCGCCAGGAAGGGTGAAGGCCGCCACGGCCGAAGCTGCATGGACCGCAAGCGCCTGCTCCGAAACCCGCTGATCTGGATCCTCGCCGCGATCCTGGTCTACTTCACGTTCAGCGTGCTGTTCGACGACACGCGCGGATACACGCGGGTCGACACCTCGGTGGCGCTCGTCCAGATCTCCGACGGCAACGTCACGAACGCGCTCATCGAGGACCGGGAGCAGCGGATCCGGCTCACCCTCGCCAAGCCGGTCGAGGGCAGCACGCAGATCATCACGCAGTACCCGGCGCAGACCGCGGGCACCATCGTCGAGACGCTCGAGAACGCGAGCAACAAGCCGGCCTTCAACACCACCGTGCGGCAGGACTCCTTCCTGACCACGATGCTGATCTACCTGATCCCGCTCGGCCTCGTGCTGCTCATCCTGTTCTGGATGATGAACAACGCCCAGGGCGGCGGGAACCGGGTGATGTCCTTCGGCAAGTCGAAGGCGAAGCAGCTCAACAAGGACATGCCGAAGACCACCTTCGGTGACGTCGCGGGCGCCGACGAGGCGGTCGAGGAGCTGCACGAGATCAAGGACTTCCTGCAGAACCCGGCGCGGTACCAGGCACTCGGCGCGAAGATCCCGAAGGGCGTGCTGCTCTACGGCCCGCCCGGCACCGGCAAGACCCTCCTCGCCCGGGCGGTCGCAGGCGAGGCGGGCGTGCCGTTCTACACGATCTCCGGGTCCGACTTCGTCGAGATGTTCGTGGGTGTCGGCGCGTCCCGCGTGCGCGACCTGTTCGAGCAGGCCAAGCAGAACTCGCCGTGCATCATCTTCGTCGACGAGATCGATGCCGTCGGCCGCCAGCGCGGGGCGGGCCTCGGCGGTGGACACGACGAGCGCGAGCAGACGCTCAACCAGCTGCTCGTCGAGATGGACGGCTTCGACGCCCGCGGCGGCATCATCCTGATCGCGGCCACCAACCGGCCCGACATCCTCGACCCCGCCCTGCTGCGCCCCGGCCGGTTCGACCGCCAGATCCCGGTGAGCGCCCCCGACCTGGCGGGCCGCCGCGCGATCCTGCACGTCCACGCGAAGGGCAAGCCGTTCGGGCCGGACGTCGACTTCGAGGGCCTGGCCAAGCGCACGGTCGGCATGTCCGGCGCCGACCTCGCCAACGTCATCAACGAGGCCGCACTGCTCACCGCCCGCGAGAACGGCACGTTGATCACGGCCGCGGCGCTGGAGGAGTCGGTCGACCGGGTCGTCGGTGGGCCGCGGCGCAAGACGAAGATCATCTCCGAGCAGGAGAAGAAGATCACCGCCTACCACGAGGGCGGCCACGCGCTCGCCGCGTGGGCCATGCCCGACCTGGAGCCGGTCTACAAGCTCACGATCCTGCCGCGGGGGCGCACCGGCGGACACGCGCTCGTCGTTCCCGAGGACGACAAGGGCCTCATGACCCGCTCCGAGATGATCGGCCGGCTGGTGTTCGCGATGGGCGGCCGCAGCGCGGAGGAGCTCGTGTTCCACGAGCCCACCACCGGCGCGTCCAGCGACATCGACCAGGCCACCAAGATCGCCAAGGCGATGGTCACCGAGTACGGCATGAGCGCCCGCCTCGGCGCCGTCCGCTACGGCCGCGACCAGGGCGACCCTTTCCTGGGCCGCTCGATGGGCGCGCAGGCCGACTACTCGCTCGAGGTCGCCCACGAGATCGACGAGGAGGTGCGCGCGCTCATCGAGGCCGCGCACACCGAGGCGTGGGAGATCCTCAACACCTACCGGGACGTGCTCGACGACCTGGTGTTCGAGCTGCTCGAGAAGGAGACGCTCACGCGCGCCGACCTGCAGCGCATCTTCAGCCGGGTGGAGAAGCGGCCCCGGATCACGGCGTTCAACGACTTCGGCGACCGCACGCCGTCCGACAAGCCGCCGATCAAGACGCCCGCCGAGCGGGCGCGGGAGCGCGGCGAGCCGTGGCCGCCCCACACCGAGCCGGTGCGCGAGCCTGCGCCCGTCGGCTCCTACCCCGGTGGCGCCAACGGCGTGCCGGCGCCGGGCCCCAACGGTGGCCCGGTTCCCACGCCGCCCGGCGGCTACCCGGGTGGCCCGGGTCAGCCGGGCTTCCCCGGGTCGTACCCGCAGGGACAGCAGGTTCCGCCGCAGCAGGGCTGGGGCGGGCAGCCGCAGCCCAACTCGGTGCCGCACAACTACGGGGCGCCGCCGGACTGGCGCCCCGCCACCACCCCGCACGGCCAGAGCTGGCCGCCACCCGGCCACTGGCAGCCGCAGCCGCCCGGCCCGCAGTGGGGGCCGCCGCAGCACCAGGTTCCGCCGAACCAGGTGCCGCCACAGGCAGGCTCCAACGGTGCCGCCGAACCGGCGGAGCAGCCACCGTCCGAGAAGCCGTCGCCCGAGACGAGGGGCGAGAAGGACGGCTCCGGGTCCGACGAGGGTGGCTCGCGCTGAGTGCAGTTGCGCCCGGTGGTGCGGCGTCCGAGCGGGCGTCGAAGAACGGCCGACCGATGATGGACCAGGCGCGTGCCGAGGCGGCGGTGCGCGAGTTGCTCATCGCGATCGGGGAGGACCCCGACCGCGAGGGCCTGCGGGAGACGCCCGCGCGCGTCGCGCGGTCGTACGCGGAGATCTTTCAGGGTCTCTACGCCGACCCGGACGAGGTGCTGGACCGCACGTTCGACGAGCACCACCAGGAGCTGATCCTGGTCAAGGACATCCCGATGTTCTCGATGTGCGAGCACCACCTGGTGCCCTTCCACGGTGTGGCGCACGTCGGCTACATCCCGAACCCCGACGGCCGGGTCACCGGGCTGTCGAAGCTGGCCCGCCTCGTCGACCTGTACGCGCGGCGGCCGCAGGTGCAGGAGCGGCTCACGGCGCAGGTGGCCGACGCGATGGTTCGCAAGCTCGAACCGAAGGGCGTGATCGTGGTGATCGAGGCCGAGCACCTCTGCATGGGCATGCGGGGGATCCGCAAGCCCGGCTCGCGCACCACCACCTCCGCGGTGCGCGGGATGCTCCGCTCGTCGCCGACGTCCCGCGCCGAGGTCCTCGCGCTGATCCGGAACGGGTGACGCACCTGTGAGCGCGGGGCTGCCGGATCCCGGCCGGTGCGTGGTGATGGGCGTCCTCAACGTCACGCCGGACTCGTTCTCCGACGGTGGCCGGTGGCTCGACCGCGACCAGGCCGTCGCGCACGGGGTGGCGATGCGCGACGCCGGAGCCGACCTGGTGGACGTCGGCGGGGAGTCCACGCGGCCGGGCGCGCCCCGCGTCGAGCCGGATGCCGAGCTCGCGAGGGTGCTCCCGGTGGTGCGCGAGCTCGTCGCAGCAGGCGTGTGCGTCAGCATCGACACCACGCGCGCCACGGTCGCCGAGGCGGCCGTGGAGGCGGGCGCCACCGTGGTCAACGACGTGTCCGGCGGGTTGGCCGATCCCACGATGGGCAAGGCGGTGGCGTCGGCGCAGGTGCCGTGGATCCTCATGCACTGGCGCGGGCACAGCGACCGGATGAACGAGCTCGCGGTGTACGACGACGTGGTCACCGATGTCCGCGCCGAGCTGTCCGCACGCGTGGACGCCGCGGTGGCCGCGGGTGTGGACCCGGCGCGGCTCGTGCTCGACCCCGGGCTGGGGTTCGCGAAGACCGGTGAGCACAACTGGGCGTTGCTGCGCCGGTTGGACGTGCTCGTCGAGCTGGGGTTCCCGGTGCTGGTGGGGGCCTCGCGCAAGCGGTTCCTCGGATCCCTGCTCGCCGACGCTCAGGGCGTGCCGCGCCCGACGTCGGGCCGGGATGTCGCCACGGCCGCGGTGAGCGCGCTCGCGGCCCGCCACGGTGCGTGGGGCGTGCGGGTCCACGATGTGATCGGCACGCTCGACGCCGTGCGGGTGGCGGATGCCTGGTACGGCCGGGTGGAGCAGTAGGAGGTCCGATGTCGGATCGCATCGAGCTGCGGGGTCTGCGGGTGCGCGGCCACCACGGCGTGTTCGAACACGAACGGCGCGACGGCCAGGACTTCGTCCTCGACATCGTCGTGTGGATGGACCTCACGCACGCGGCCCGTTCCGACCGCCTCGAGGACACCCTCGACTACGGCGCCATGGCCGAGCGGGCGGCGGCGATCGTCGGCGGGCCGCCGTGCAACCTCATCGAGGCGGTGGCCGGACGGGTGGCCGACGACGTGTTCTCCGACGTGCGGGTGCAGACCGTCGAGGTCGTTCTCCACAAGCCGCAGGCGCCGATCCCGCTGGAGTTCGCCGACGTCGCGGTCGTCGCGCGGCGCTCGCGGACGGGCGGCCGGGGGCGGGTGGTTCCCGCGTGACGCGGGCGGTGCTCTCCCTCGGCTCGAACCTCGGCGACCGGTTCGTGCACCTGCGGGCGGCCGTTGCGGGCTTCGGCGACGCGGTGCGGGCGGCGTCGCCGGTGTACGAGACCGCGGCGTGGGGCGGCGTCGAGCAGCCCGACTTCCTCAACGCCGTGCTCGTCGTCGAGGACGCCGGGACGGACGAATGGGGCTGGCTGCGCCGCGGCCAGGAGCTCGAGCGGGCCGCGAAGCGGGTGCGGGAGGTGCACTGGGGCCCCCGCACGCTGGACGTCGACGTGGTCACCGTCGACGGGCTGGACGGCCCGGTGCGCAGTGACCACCCGGACCTGCTGCTCCCGCACCCGGGCACGCCGGAGCGCGCCACCGTGCTGCGCCCGTGGCTCGACGTCGACCCCGGGGCGGTGCTGCCGGGCCACGGCCCCGTGGCGGCCCTGCTCGCGGCGCTCGGGCCGAGCGCCGAGGACGGGATGCGCCGCCGCGACGACCTGTCCCTCCTGGCCGACCGGTGACCCCGACCCGGCCGCGGGACCTGTTCGGCGTCGCCCTCGTCACGGCGGTGGTCGTGGCCATCCTCGTCCGACTGAGCTACGGCTCACTCCCCCCGATACCCCTGCTCGCGGGTGCCACGCTCGGCGTGCTCGGCATCGCGGAGGCGATCGGGGGCAACATGCTGCGCGCCCGCATCCGCCGCCGCCCGGGCACGGAGCCGGTGCAACCTCTCGTCGCCGCCCGTGCCGTGCTACTGGCGAAGGCGTCCGCGCTGGCCGGCGCCATCATGACCGGTGTGTGGGGCGGGCTGCTCGTGCACGTCCTCCCGCTGGCGGGGGAGGTCACGGCCGCGGGGAGCGACTCCCTCGCGGGCGCGGTGGGCCTCGTGTGCGCGTTGGGCCTGGTGGGCGGGGCGCTGTGGCTCGAACACTGCTGCCGCACCCCCGACGACCCGGGGGACGAGCAGAACGGGCACGCCCCCGGCGCTGACCGCCCGTAGGCTCCCCGCCCATGACCCAGGCGACGCGCGTCATCCCGATGCCCACCTCGGGCCGGCAGCGCCGTGGGGTGCTCGCCCCGGTCCTGGGGCTGGTCGCGCTGGGGTTCTGCGGGCTCGTGGTGCTCGGGCTGGTGGGCAACAGCGTCGGCGGCACCGGAGTGGTGGTCGGGGCCCTGTGCGCGCTCGTGCCGGTCGGGCCCGTCGTGGCCACCTTCCTCTGGGTCGACCGCTGGGAGCCGGAGCCGCCGCGCACGCTGCTCGCCGCGTTCCTGTGGGGCGCGTGCTTCGCGGCGCTCACCGCACTGCTGATCAACAGCAGCGCGAGCGTGGTCGTCGACCAGGTGCTGGGCCGGGAACGGGCCGACTTCTTCGGGGCCGTGGCGGTCGCACCGGTCGTCGAGGAGGCGGCGAAGGGCGCGTTCCTGGTCGGGATGCTGGTTTTCCGGCGTCGGGAGTTCGACGGCGTGGTCGACGGGATCGTGTACGCCGGCCTGGTGGCCGCCGGGTTCGCGTTCACCGAGAACATCCTCTACCTGGGCCGGGCGTTCACCGAGGACGCGGCCGCCGGCCAGGTCGGCAGCGTGCTCGGCGTCCTCGTGCTCCGTGGCGTGCTCTCGCCGTTCGCCCACCCCCTGTTCACGGCCATGACCGGCATCGGGGCCGGGATCGCGTCGCGCAGGGCGACCGTCGGGGCCCGGGTCGGGGCGGTGGCGATCGGTTACGTGGTGGCGGTGGCGCTGCACTCGCTGTGGAACACCTCGGCCTCCGTGCTGGGCGGTGGCATCTTCCTCGTGGTCTACGGCTTCGTCATGGTGCCGCTGTTCGTCGCGCTGGTGCTCGTCGTGGTCTGGCAGCGCAGGCGCGAGCAGCGGATCGTGGCGGCACAGCTGCCCGGCTTCGCGGCCGCGGGGTGGATCGTGCCGAGCGAGGTGCCGCTGCTGTCCAGCCTGGCCGGCAGGCAGGGCTGGCGCGCGGCCGTGCGCAGGCGGTCCGGGCGGCGGGTGGCCAAGGCCGTGGCGGAGTACCAGTCCGCGGTCACCGACCTCGCGTTCCTGCGCGATCGCATGGCCCGCGGCACCGCGGGCCCCTACGGGCCGCTGTGGCACGCCGAGGCCGTCGAGGCGGTGCGCCAGGCCCGCGCCCGCGCCGTCGGGCACCCCGAGGCCCTCACCGTCGCCCTGCGCCACCACCGCCCGCCCGGCTGGGTGCCGCCGCCTCCCGGCCCGCCCCCACCCCCGCCGGGCGGCCATCACGCGGCGGCGCCGCCGTTCCACCCCGGCTACCGCCCGCCCCCGCCGCCGGGCTACTGGCGCCGCTGAGCCCCTGCGCGATCCAGAGCCGCCGACACGACGCGGTGAAGCCCGTCACCGGGCGCCTTCCCGGGGCCTCGCGGCCGTTAGCCTGTGCGCGCCGTCTGGTACCCGCGTGACGGGACTGGAACGAGGAGTGAGTGCGATGAGCGCTGGCAGGCCCGCACGGCTGGCGATCGGTGTCGTGTCGGCCGGACGCGTCGGTGCCGTCGTCGGGGCGGCCTGGGCGGCCGCCGGGCACCGGATCGTGGCCACGTCGGGCGTCTCGCGGGCGTCGGTCCAGCGGGCCGAGACGCTCCTCCCGGACGTCCCCCTGCGCCCCCCGGACGAGGTCGTGGCCGGCGTCGACCTGGCCCTGCTCGCCGTCCCCGACGACGTCCTGCCCGGCCTCGTGCGCGGGTTGGCCGCGGCCGGCAGCTTCCGGGCAGGCCAGATCGTGGTGCACACGTCGGGGGCGCACGGGGTGTCGGTGCTCGCCCCCGCCGCCGAGCACGGCGTACTGCCGCTCGCGCTGCACCCGGTGATGACGTTCACCGGCCGCACGGAGGACGTGGCCCGGCTGGCCGCGTGCAGCGTCGGGGTGACGGCCACGGCGGGCGACGAGGCGGCGTGGAGCGTGGGGGAGGCGCTCGTGGTCGAGATGGGCGCCGAGCCGGTGCGCGTCGCCGAGGAGGTGCGCCCGCTCTACCACACCGCGCTCGCACACGGCGCCAACCACCTCGTCACGCTCGTGCGCGACTGCGTCGAGACGCTGGAGCGCGCCGGTGTCCGCCCGGCCGAACGGCTCGTCGCGCCGTTGCTCTCCGCGGCGCTCGACAACGCGCTCCGGCACGGTGACCGCGCCCTGACCGGCCCGGTGGCCCGTGGCGACGTCGGAACGGTCCGCGTGCACCTGCGCGAGCTCGACGCTGCCGATCCCGACCTCGCCGAGACCTACCGCGTGCTCGCGGGGCGCACCGCGCACCGCGCCGTCGACGCCGGCATGCTCCCCGACCACGCCGCCCACGAGGTGCTCGAGATCCTCCAGGAGAAGCCGTGATCAGGCCGATGGCCGCCTCCTCGTCCGTCGGCGGCGGGGCCAGGACCCGGGGGGGTTACGCCGCGGGCGCCCTGACCGTGCACCGCTCGCCGCGCGAGATCACCCCGGTCACGCGGGCGCTGCGCGCCGCGGGCCGCAAGATCGCGCTCGTGCCGACGATGGGCGCCCTCCACGAGGGCCACCGGGAGCTGATCCGGCACGCCCGGCGTGCCCCCGGCGCGGTCGTGCCGGTGGTGTCGATCTTCGTGAACCCGCTGCAGTTCGGTGCCGGGGAGGACCTGGAGCGCTACCCGCGGCCCCTCGAGGCCGACCTGGAGGCGTGCCGAGAGGAGGGCGTGGAGCTCGTGTTCCTGCCCGGCGTGCCGGACATGTACCCCGAGGGCGCCGACACCACCGTCGTGCCTGGCCCGCTGGGCGAACGGCTCGAGGGCGCGGTCCGGCAGGGGCACTTCGCCGGGGTGCTCACGGTGGTGGCCAAGCTCTTCCACATCGTCGGGCCCGATCTCGCCTTCTTCGGCGAGAAGGACTACCAGCAGCTCGTCCTCGTCGAGAAGATGGTGCGGGACCTGGACTTCCCGTTGTCGGTGGTCGGCGTGCCGACGGTGCGCGAGCCGGACGGGCTCGCGCTCTCCTCCCGCAACGCCTACCTGTCCCCCGACGACCGGCGCCGCGCGCCCGTGCTGCAGCGGGCGCTGACCGCCGGGGCCGCCGTGTCGGCCCGCGGGCCGCAGGCCGTGCTGGAGACGGCCAGGGCCGTGCTCGCCGAGGAGCCCGCCGTGGCGGTGGACTACCTGGAGCTCACCGACCCCGACCTCGGCCCCGCCCCGCAGGCGGGTAGCGCGCGGCTGCTCGTCGCCGCGCGGGTCGGCGGCACCCGGTTGATCGACAACGTTCCGGTCCAGCTGTAGGAGCCGCCGTGCAGCGCACCATGCTCAAGTCGAAGATCCACCGGGCGACGGTGACGCAGGCCGACCTGCACCACGTCGGCTCGGTCACCGTGGACCGCGACCTGGTGGACGCGGCCGACCTGCTCGAGGGCGAGCAGCTGGCGATCGTCGACATCACGAACGGCGCGCGGCTCGAGACCTGCGTCATCCCCGGCGAGCGGGGCAGCGGGGTGATCGGGCTCAACGGGGCTGCCGCCCACCCCGTGCACCCCGGGGACCTGGTCATCCTGATGTCCTACGCCCACCTCCACGAGGCCGAGCCCGCCGCGTACGCACCGCGCGTGGTGTTCGTGGACGGGGCCAACCGGGTCGTCGAGCTGGGCGCGGACCCGGCGCACGTGCCGGAGGGCTCCGGGCTGCTCTGCGGCGCCGGGTAGGTCCCGTGCTGCTCTGCGTCGACGTCGGGAACACCCAGATCGCGCTCGGCCTCTACCCGGACGAGCCCGGCTCGGCCGAGGAGATCGACCCGCCGCTCGTGCGCGACTGGCGGATGCGCACCGACCCGCGGATGACCTCCGACGAGCTGGACGTCGCGTTCGCGGGCCTGCTCGGCCCGTACGCGGGGCGCGTCACCGGGATCGCGGCGCTCTCGACCGTGCCCACCCTGCTGCGCGAGCTGCGGTTGCTCATCGACCGCAGGGACGTGCCGGCCGTCGTCGTGGGGCCCGGCGTGCGCACCGGCGTGCCGCTGCTCGTGGACAACCCGCGGGAGGTGGGCGCCGACCGCGTGATGAACACCCTCGCCGCGCACCGGCTCTACGGCACGGCGTGCGTGGTGGTCGACTTCGGCACGTCCACCAACATCGACGTCGTCTCCGCGAAGGGCGAGTTCCTCGGCGGTGCGCTCGCGCCGGGCATCGAGATCTCGATGGAGGCACTGGCCACCCGCGCGGCGGCGCTCCGCACGGTGGAGCTGGTGCGGCCGCGCTCCGTGATCGGCAAGAACACCGTCGAGTGCCTGCAGTCCGGCGTGCTCTTCGGCTTCGCCGGGCAGGTGGACGGGCTGGTGCGGCGCATACTCGCCGAGCTCGGCCCGAAGGCGGGGCCCGTCACCGTGCTCGGCACGGGAGGTCTGGCCCCGCTCATGAGCGGCGAGTCGGAGACGATCACGGAGTACGTGCCCGACCTGACGCTGCTGGGCCTGCGCCTGACGTACCAGCGCAACGCCGCCGCCACCCGGGCCGCCACGGGTGCGGCGGGCTAGCCCCGTACGGCATTCGGGCGGGAGGGGCGCGCCCCGAGGCTGCAGCAAGGTGGCCTTACTCCGGGTCGGCCGGAGCAAGGCCACCTTGCTGCGGTTCGCGGAGCAGTGATGCGGCAATCGCCGTCAGGCGCTCGGACCCGCCCGCCGCGAACGGGCCGGGCAAGCCGTAGTAGCGGTGGGCCTCCGCCACCTCGTAGCCGCCGTGGGCGTACTCCTCGGCGGGAGGCAGGTAGCCGGGGTAGCCGTCGCAGTAGCCCGCCACCAGCACCGTGTCCCGGGGGTCGGCGTGCGCGCGGACCTCGTGCGCGGCGGCCGCGAACGGCTCCCCGGGCAGCGCGACGAGCACGGCAGGGCCCCACCGCAGGACGGTCACCGAGCCGGTCCACGACCCCGGTCGGGCGGATCCGGTGAGCTGCCGCCGCCCCCAGCCCGCCCAGCACCGCAGCAGCGCGGCCCGGGCCGGGTCGGCCGGTGCGGCCTCGGTCTCCCACGCCGCGATCTCGCCCGGGTCCTGGTCGCGGACGTCGAGGCCGAGCGGGACCTCCAGGCGCGCGGCCGTCACGTGGGTGGGCCCGGGGGCAGGGGAGGCGGCCAGCGCGGCCGAGGCGACGCGGCGGCCCACCCGCTCGCACTCGGCGAACGTCCGGGAGGCCGTCGCGGCGGTCGAGATCGACGCCGACGCCGCGTGCCCGGTGTTCGCATCCCCCGCGCACCCCGTCACGAACAGGACCGGTGCGCCGAGCCGCTCGGCGAGGACCTGCCGGACGACGCCGGGGTAGTCGGCGGTGAGCAGCGTGTTGTCCGCGCCGAGCACCACGGGGTGGCACGCGTAGGAGACGACGCAGGCCAGCAGCGACCCGCCCGGGCGGCGCAGGTGGACCACCGGGAGCGCGTCGTCGACCGGCCCGTCCGGCCGCCGCCGGTTGCGGGCCACGCCGGGACCCGCGCCGTACCCCGCGTGCACCTCGACCCGCTCCGCGCGGGCGAACGCGGCGTCGACCGCATCGACGCAGGTCGTGATCACGTGCTCGAGCCAGGCCTCGTCGACCGGGCCGCCCAGCCGGCCGCGCATGCTCGCCGGGCCGCCGTGGGTGTGCGTGGCGTGCACGACGACGCGGTCCGCGGGCACGGCGCACCGCTGCCGGATCCGCGTGCAGTCGTCCTCGTGCAGGCCGACGACGTCGACGGTGACCAGCGCGGTGTCCTCCACCACCAGCGCGTGCACCAGCAGCGGGTCGTGCACGCCGGTCGCGGGCGAGGTCCGGGCGACGAAGCCGGACATCGCCGTCCCGAGCGGGGGCGTCACGTCCCGAACCGCGACGCCCGCCCTCATCGCGCGATCTCCGACCCCGCTGCCACGACCTGCCGGATCCGCAGTTCCTGGTCCACGAGCAACAGGTCCGCAGGGGCTCCGGGCACCAGCAGGCCCCGGCCGCCGACGAACCGGCCCGGGTTCGCGGTGGCGAGCCGCACCGCGTCGCCCAGCCCGATCCCGGTCATCCGGACGGCCTGCGCGAGGCCGTCGGCGAGCGACCTGGCGGCGCCCGCGAGGTAGGGGGTCCCGGCCACCGACAGCCTGCCGTCGCCCGAGAGCTCGACCGCGCCGCCCACCGGGCTCGCGTACTCGCCGGGCGGCATCCCGGCCAGCGCCACGGAGTCGGACACCAGTAGCGAGCGCCGGAGGCCCTTCGCCCGCAGCATCGCCGTGAGCGTGTCGGCGGGCAGGTGGTGGCCGTCGGCGATGAACCCGGCCGTGAGGCGGTCGTCGGCGAGCTGGGCCCACAGGTAGTTCGGGTGCCGGGCGAGCACGGCGTGCGCGCCGTTGCCGAGGTGCGTCGACATCCGTGCCCCGGCGTCGGTCACCGCGCGAACCTCGTCGGGTGAGGCGTGCGTGTGGCCGATCGCGACGATCACGCCGGCCCGCGTGAGGTGTTCGGTGTAGGCGACGGCCCCCGGGTGGTGCGGGGAGATCGTGACGATGCCGACGATGCCGCCACCCGCACGCTGCCAGCGGTCGAACTCGGCGGGGTCGGGCGGGCGGACGTGCTCGGCGGGGTGCGCGCCCCGCGGGCCGTCCTCCGCCGAGATGTGCGGGCCCTCCACGTGCACGAACGGCACGGCGTGCCGGGTGATCTCGTCCCGCGCGCGGGCCTCGGCGACCGCGCGCAGCGAGCGCACGATGTCGGCCTCGCTGGCCGTGATGACGGTCGGGACCACAGTGGTCGTGCCCGCCGACGCCACCGCCCTGACGAGTGCGACCACGGTGTCCGCGGTGACGTCCGGCCCGTTGACGTCGTGGCCGCCGAACCCGTTGACCTGCAGGTCGACCAGCCCCGGGAGCAGCCACGGGGCGTCCGGGTCGCCGTCGACGTGCCGCACGTGCGCGATCACGGGGCCGTCGGTGGTGACCTCCAGGAGGCGCCCGGTCGCCGGGTCCCGGCCGCGGAGCCTCACAGCGAGCGCACCCGCCCGCGGAACCGTTCCAGGAACCGGCCGTTGGCCTCGTCACCGCCCGGCGCGTTGCCGCTGCGCCACACCGGCGGCTCGATCCCGCGTGCGGCGAGCGCCTCGACGGTCGCGAGCGTGAGGCAGTTGAGCACCTACGCGTTGGTGAACGTCGACACGGCCGCGACGGGCTCGGCCGATCCGCGCACCTCCATCACCGCGTCGCCGATCGGCACCTTGCTGTCGATGGCGACGTCCACGAGGTCGTGCAGGTTCGCCTTGGACGGGTGCCGTGCCGGGTGGTCCGGCGAGGTGTTCTCCGCGTGCTCGCGCGAGCTGATCCCGATCAACCGCACCCCGCGCTCCCTGGCGGTGAGCGCGGCGTCGATCAGCGCGGCGTTGATCCCGTAGGCGTTGACGAGCACCAGCAGGTCGCCCTCGCCGAGCCCGCGGTCGCTGATCACGACGCGGCCGTAGCCGGGCGTGCGCTCGATCGCCATCGACCGCAGGGCCCCGTTGGACAGCAGCGTGCCCTCGTCGAGGATCGCCGAGATGTGCATCAGCCCGCCGGCGCGGAAGAACACCTCCTGCGCGGCGAGGTTGGAGTGCCCGCCGGGCCCGAACACGTGCACGAGCCGGTCGTTCGCGATCTGGTCGGCGAGCAGCTCCGCGGCCGCGCGGATCGCGCCGGACTCCTCGGCGAGGATCCGCTTCAGGTAGCCGTGGACGGTGTCGAGGTAGCCGCGGAACGTCGCATCAGACACGGGGATCGGCCTCCGCGTCGAGGTAGAGGGTGACGTCGGGGTGGGTGCGCAGCGCCGTCGCCGGGTCGGCCGCGGAGACCGGCGCGTGCAGGGCTCGGTCGACAGCGTGCCGCTTCGCCGCCCCGGGCACCACGCAGAACAGCCTGCGGGCGTCGAGCAGTCGCGGGATCGTCAGCGTGACCGCGTGGGTCGGCACGTCGGCGAATGACGGGAACTGGCCGTCGTCGACCTGCTGCTGCCGGCACGTGTCGTCCAGCTCCACCACCTTGACGGCGAACGGGTCGTCCAGGTCGGCCACGGGTGGGTCGTTGAACGCGAGGTGCCCGTTCTGGCCGATCCCGAGGCAGACCAGGTCGACCGGGGCCTCAGCCAGGAGTTTCGCGTACGTGGCGGGCTCGGCGTCGGGGTCGATGCGGTGCACCCGTTCGAACGGGACCCTGGTGAAGACCGCCCGGTCCAGCCAGTTCGCGAACCGCGCGGGGGCGTCCGGGGGCAGGCCGATGTACTCGTCCATGTGGAACGCGGTGACGCGGGCCCAGTCGATCCCCGGCGCGGCGACGAGGCGGTCGAGCATGTCGCTCTGGCTCGGCGCCGCCGCGAAGATCATCCGGACGGAGTCCTGCCCGGCGAGGCGGGCCCGCAGCTCGGCGGCGACGTCCGCCGCGGCGGCCGCGCCCATCGCCGCCCGGTCCGGGAAGGACCGCACCCTCGGCATGCCCGGGACAACCTGTCTCACGCTTCTCCCTCCAGCTCCACCAGCATGAGGAGCGCACGCGCGATGTGGAACGGGTCCTTCACCGGGAGCGCCACCGTCTTCTCGACGGGCGTGCCGTCGCGGGAGCGGATCTGCGTCCACTCCCGCCCCGCCCCCTCCAGGAACGTCGCGAACACGTAGTCGTGCACCCGGGCGTGGTGGTCCGGCGCCAGCAGCGCCGTGGCGTACAGCGCCTCGGCGTGCGGCCACCACAGCTTCGTGTCCCAGGTGTCCACCACGAGCGCCTCGTACGGGTCGTCGGTGCGGGCGCCGGTGGGCGCCCCGCCGTCCCGGTCCACGTAGCGCAGCAGCCCGCCGTGGCCGCCGTCCCAGCCGAGCCCGAGGGCCCGCACGGCGACCCGGGCGAGCCGGTCCGGATCCGCGAGCGCGGACCCGGCCAGCAGGTCACGGGCGTGGTGCAGGAACCAGGTCGCCTCCAGCACGTGGCCGGGCGTGCGGTGGCGGGACAGCAGGCCGTCCGTGGCCGACGGCATCTCGGCAACGTCGTCGCCGTCCAGGTGGTGCTCCTCGATCTCCCGGGCGGCTCGCCGCACGACGTCCGCGGACGCCGCCGAGCCCGTGGCGCGGTGCACCTGCTCCCCGACGCCGACGAGGATCATCGGCAACCCGAACGACCGGTGCCCCACGGGCACCGGGTACGGGTCGGAGCGGAACCGGCCGTCCTCGATGGCCGCCGCCGAGCGGAGCAGCAGGTCCTCCGCGAAGCCGCCCCAGTCCTCGCCCGGGCGCAGCCGCTCCACGCCGGCGAAGCCGAGCGCGGCGAAGAGGTCGGCGTAGACGCTCGTGTGCGGCCCGGCCTCGGCGCCGGTCCGATCCGTGACGAACGCGGTGGTGCAGTCGGGCAGGAGCGCGTGGTCGCGGACGAACCGCGCCGTGCACAGGGCCTGCTCCGCGTACCAGGCGCCGTCGACTCCGAGCAGCTTCTCCGCGAGCGCCACCCGGGCGGTGAGCCAGGCCCAGCGCCCCTGCGACCAGGTGTACTTGTCGGTCGAGACGAGGCGGGTGCCCGCGTTGTCCCAGCAGGTGAGGACGCCGCCGTGCTCGCGGTCGGGGCCGTTCGCCGACCACCAGGCCAGCACGTCGTCCACGAGGTGGTCGCGGTGGGTCACCGGACCGGCTCGGCAGCGGGCTCGTCGTGGGAGATCGCCTCGACCAGCTCGTCGGACTCGGGGTTCCGCCATGGCGCGACGAGCCCGACCACGACGAACGTGATGATCGCGCACACGACCGGGCCGCCGACCTGTACGGCGGTGGCCTGGTCCGGCGCGAGCCGCGAGACGTCGAACCCGTACCGGGTGAGCGCGAAGACCGCGAGGCCCACCGCCCACGAGGTGATCGCCGCGACCGGCCCGCACCGCTTGAACGCCGGCAGCATGCCCAGGAGCATCGGGATCGCGATGGGCCCGACCAGGCCGCCGAACCACAGGATGATCAGGCCGAGCACGCCGCCGAAGCTGTCGGCGGTCAAGGCGATCACCATGCTCAGCGCGATGAACGTGAACACGCTGATCCGACCGATCAGGAGCTCGGCGCGGGTGTCGAGCGCGCGGCCGCGCTTCCAGACCGCGGGCACGATGTCGCGGGTCACCACCGCGGAGATCGCGTTGGCGTCCGATGCGGTCATCGCCATCGTGTGCGAGAAGAGCCCCGCGATCACCAGCCCGACGAGACCGGCCGGGAGCAGCTGCTGGGTGAGCAGCGCGTAGGACTGGTCCGGCTTCGCCAGCCCGGGCAGCAACACCGGCGCCGCCCACATCGGGAAGAACATCACCAGCGGCCAGACCAGGTAGAGCGCGGCGGAGAACAGCGCCGCCCGCCGGGCCGAGCTGCCGGTGGGGGATGCGATGAACCGCTGCGCCAGGTTCCAGGTGCCGCCGTTGTAGGACAGCGTGTTGATCAGCAGGTAGACCAGCACGAACAGCGCCGTGTACTGGCCGTTGAACGCCGCGGCGTTGCCCTCGGGCAGCTTGTCCCACAGCGTCCACAGGGTGGGGACGCCGTCGAGCGCGCCCAGCACGGCGACGAACATGACGATGCCGGCCACGAGCTGGATCAGGAACTGGCCCATGTCGGTGAGCGCGTCGGCCCACAGCCCGCCGATGGTGGAGTAGACGAGCGTGACCCCGCCGGTGAGCAGGATGCCGACGGCGAGCGGGACGCCCGTGAAGACGTTGAGCAGCAGCGCGGTGGCCGTCCACTTGGCGCCCACGTCGAAGACCTTGAGCGCGGTGCCGCTCCACGCGAGCAGCTGCTGGGTGGGCACGCCGTAGCGGATCCGCAGGTACTCCAGCGGCGAGATGATCCCGAGCCGCTGCCGCAGCCGCGGCCAGCGGGGGACGAACAGGAACGCGCCGACCACCATCGCGAAGGTGATCCCGAGCGCCCACCAGACGTAGAGCACGAACCCCTGGGTGTAGGCGATCGCGGCGTAGCCGACGAACACCGCCGAGCTGTAGCCCGACATGTGGTGCGAGATGCCCGACAGCCACCAGGGCATGCGCCCGCCGGCGGTGAAGAAGTCGCGGGAGTCGTGGATGCGGGCCTTCGCCCACAGCCCGATCAGCACCATCACGACGAAGTAGCCGCCGACCACCAACCAGTCGAGCAGGTCCATCGCTCCTCCGTGTCCCCTTGCCTCCGCTGCGCTCCGGGCGGCTCGCGGTCGTCCGGGCGCCGCCCTGGTCCTCCGGTGCCCGTTGGCCGGGGATGGTCGCGTGCAACCGGTTGCACGTCAAGTCGATCGTACGGATCCGTGGTCCCGCCCACGTCGTACAGTTCGCCTCGTGGCCCGCCTGGACGGGCGCCGGCAGGCGCCCACGATCAAGGTCGTCGCCGCGGCCGCCGGGGTGTCGACGTCCACGGTCTCGCGCGTGTTCTCCCATCCCCACCGGCTGAAGGAGAGCACGGTCGCGCACGTCACGGAGGTCGCCGCGCGCCTGGGCTACAAGCCGAGCCACACGGCGCGGGCGCTCAGCACCGGGCGGCTGGGGATGATCGCCGTGGTGGTGCCCGACATCGCGAACCCGTTCTTTCCGCCGGTGATCCGCGCCGCGCAGGCGCACGCGGCCACCGGCGGCGTCAGCACGGTGGTCGGGGACACCGACGAGGACCCCGCGAAGGAGCTCGACCTGCTCGTCGAGCTCGAGCGACGCACCGACGGCGTGGTGCTCGTCTCCTCGCGGCTCCCGGACGAGACGGTGCGGGAGGTGGCGCGGCGGGGGCACCCGCTCGTGCTGGTCAACCGCGACGTGCCGGGCGTGCCGCGGATCCTGGTCGACTCGGCGCCGGGGATCCGCGAGGCCGTGGACCACCTCGCCGGGCTCGGGCACCGCCACCTCGCGTACGTCAGCGGGCCCGCGGGATCGTGGTCGGACGAGCAGCGGCGCGACGCGGTGCGGGAGCGGTGCGCAGCGCTCGGCGTCACCGCCACCGTGCTGCGTCCGCACCGGCCGGAGCACGACGAGGGACGCGCCGCGGCCGCCGAGGTGCTCGCCACCGGGGCCACCGCGGCGATCGCCTTCGACGACGGCCTCGCCCAGGGCGCGCTCGCCGGGATGGCCGAGCACGGGGTCGCGGTGCCCGCCGAGGTCTCGATCGTCGGCTGCGACGACATCCTCGCGGCCACGACGTACCCGCCGCTCACCACCGTGCACGGCCGTGGTGGCGAGGCGGGGAGGCTGGCGGTCGAGCTGTTGATGGAGCTGGTGGAGGACCCCGAGGGCGAGCGGGACCGGCGCCTGCTGCTGCCCTCGCACCTGGTCACGCGCGCGAGTACGGGACCCGCTCCCGCCGCACCGCCCGCACGACGTCGGTGACGAGCGGCAGCTCGAACTCCCCCGATGCGGTCTCCGGGCGGTTCTCGAGGTAGGCCCGGAGCCGGTCGAACGCCTCCTCCCGCTCGGCCGGTTCGGAGACGAGCGACCACGAGTGGGTGCGCAGCGTCGCGACGAGCCCTTCGATCGTGGTGGGCACGAGGTTGGGGAACTGCGCGAACCCGTCCGTGACGAACGCGG
The DNA here is from genome assembly GCF_039543345.1 of Pseudonocardia adelaidensis. Classification (NCBI taxonomy): domain Bacteria; kingdom Bacillati; phylum Actinomycetota; class Actinomycetes; order Pseudonocardiales; family Pseudonocardiaceae; genus Pseudonocardia; species Pseudonocardia adelaidensis. The sequence continues at coordinate 193,010 of NZ_BAABJO010000010.1, forward strand.
GGTGCACCAGCTGCGGCGGCTCCGCCTCGGGGGCGCGCACCACGTGGGACTCCCACCGGCCTGCTTCGTGGAAGCCGCGCACCCAGTCCACGTTCGCGTCGTCGCCGTTCCACAGCGCCGCGAGCACGCCACCGGGCCGCAGCACCCTGGCCACCTCCGCGTAGGCGCGGTCGGCGTCGAACCAGTGCCACGCCTGCCCCACGAGCACGGCGTCGACGCAGCCGTCCGGCAGCGGGATCGCCTCGGCACTGCCCTCCCGCGCGTCCGTGCCGGGGAATCGGGCGAGCAGCTCGGCGCGCATCGCGGCATCGGGCTCGACGGCGACGACCGTGCCCCTCGGCAGCAGCGCCTCCGTCAGCTTGCCGGTGCCCGCCGCGAGGTCCAGCAGCCGGAGCGCACCCCCGGCCACCGGCGCCAACGCCCAGTCGACGGCCGCCGCCGGGTACCCCGGCCGGTGCTCTGCGTAGGCGGCTGCCGCCGCGCCGAACGAACGTGCTCGCGAAGAGGTGGTCACGTCGACCGACCGTACGGGGGCCCAGTGCCGGGCGAGCGAATTCCGCTCGATCCGGCTCACTACCCTTGACGGCGTGAGCAACGAGCCCCCCACCAGCCCCGACGACGACCTGCCCGAGCAGATGCGGGTCCGCCGGGCCAAGCGGGCGGCCGTGCTCGAACAGGGCCGTGATCCCTACCCGGTCGCGGTGGAGCGCACCCGCACCCTGCGGGAGGTGCGCGACGCCCATCCCGACCTCCCGCCGGACACCGCGACGGGCGACGTCGTCGCCGTCACCGGGCGGGTGATGTTCCTGCGCAACACCGGCAAGCTGTGCTTCGCCACCCTGCGCGAGGGCGACGGCATCGAGCTGCAGGCGATGCTCTCCCTGGCGCTCGTCGGCGAGGAGGAGCTGGCGCGCTGGAAGGCGCAGGTCGACCTCGGCGACCACGTGCAGGTGCACGGCGAGGTGGTCACCTCGCGCCGCGGTGAGCTGTCCGTGATGGCCGACAGCTGGCAGCTCGCCGCGAAGGCGCTGCGGCCGCTTCCCGGGCTGCACCGGGAGCTGTCGGAGGAGACCCGCGTCAGGCAGCGCTACGTCGACCTCATCGTCCGGCCGCAGGCACGGGAGACGGTGCTCCGGCGGGCCACCGTCGTGCGCACGCTGCGCTCGGTGCTGCACGAGCGGTCGTTCGTGGAGGTCGAGACGCCGATGCTGCAGCTGCAGCACGGTGGGGCCACGGCGCGGCCGTTCGTCACGCACTCCAACGCCCTCGACACGGATCTGTACCTGCGGATCGCGCCGGAACTGTTCCTCAAGCGGTGTGTGGTCGGTGGCATCGAGCGTGTCTTCGAGATCAATCGGAACTTCCGGAACGAGGGCATCGACTCGTCGCACTCGCCCGAGTTCGCGATGCTGGAGGCCTACCAGGCCTACGCCACCTACGACGACATGGCCGAGCTCACCCGTGAGTTGGTGCTCGCATCGGCGCGCTCGGTGTTCGGCTCCACCGTTGTGCGCCGTGCCGACGGCACGGAACACGACCTGGGCGGTGAGTGGCGTTCGGTCACACTCCATCAGGCCGTGTCGGAAGCCGTCGGACAGGAGGTGACTCCGGACACCTCCGTGGACGAGCTGCACAAGCTCGCGATCGCTCATGATGTGGAAGTCGACGGTTCGCACACCGCAGGTCAGATCGTACTCGAACTGTTCGAGAAGCTCGTCGAGCACACGCTGATCGAGCCGACGTTCGTCCGCGACTACCCGATCGAGGTGCGCCCGCTCACCAGGCGGCACCGCGCCGACCCGCGGCTCGCCGAAGCGTGGGACCTCGTTGCGTTCGGCACCGAGTTGGCCACCGCATACTCCGAACTCGTCGATCCGGTCGACCAGCGCGAGCGGCTCACCGCCCAGTCGTTGCAGGCGGCGGCGGGTGATCCCGAGGCGATGCAGCTGGACGAGGACTTCCTGCGCGCCATGGAGTACGGATTACCGCCCACCGGGGGCATGGGAATGGGCATCGACCGGCTGCTCATGACGCTCACCGGGCTCGGAATCCGCGAAACCATTCTGTACCCGCTCGTGCGTTCTGAGTAACTATGCCACGACACCGGACAGGGTGACTCGACGAACCGCCGCATTGGGTTTATCGTTCCGCTTGCGGCCATTGCCGCGGTCAGAAGCTGGTGCGAAGTGTGGAGGGTTGCGGCGATGGCGCAGATCCGCGAGGTCCGACTGATCGACGACCTGGACGGAGAGGCTGCCGACGAGACGATCGAGTTCGGTATCGACGGCAAGAACTACGAGATCGACCTGTCGAAGGCGAATGCCGGCAAGTTGCGCGACGCGCTGGCGTCCTACGTTGCGGCCGCTCGCCGGTCGGGCGGTCGGCGCAGCCGCTCCGGCGGCGCGGGCACGGGCCCGGCGCGGCGGCCCTCGATCGACCGGGAGCAGAACCAGGCGATTCGGGAATGGGCGCGCAAGCGTGGCATGAAGGTCTCCGACCGCGGGCGCATCCCGGCCGAGGTGCTCGAGGCGTACCACAAGGAGAACTGACCAGGCCGCCCGCGCCCGGGCCGATGTGTGGTTAGGCTGGCCTCAGGCTCGATCCCCGAGGAGGCCCAGTGGCGCGAAGGACGACCAGCCTGGAGGTGCGCCGCACCGAACGGCTCACACCGCACATGATCCGCGTCGTCGCCGGAGGCGAACAGCTCTCCGCGTTCCCCGAGACGCCGTACACGGACCGTTACGTCAAGATCCTCTTCCCGCGCCCCGGTGTCCGGTACCCCGAGCCCTTCGACATGGACGTCATCCGGGCGGAGTTCCCCCGGGAGCAGTGGCCGGCCATGCGCACCTACACGGTGCGGGCGCTGGACCACGCCGCGGGCGAGCTGACGATCGACTTCGTGCACCACGGTGACGTCGGGCTCGCCGGGCCGTGGGCGGCGGCGGCCCGCCCCGGCGACGTGCTGCGGCTGGCCGGGCCGGGCGGCGCCTATGCGCCGGATGCGGGGGCCGACTGGCACCTGATGGTCGGCGACGAGAGCGCGCTCCCGGCCATCGGCGCGGCCTGCGAGCGCGTGCCGGACGGCGTGCCGGTCGTCGCCGTCCTCGAGGTCGCCGACGCCGCGGAGCAGCAGCAGCTCCGTTGCCCCGGCGCGCTGCGGACGATCTGGCTGCACCGGCGCCGCGACGCGCTGGACCAGCTGCTCGACGCGGTCCGCGGCCTGGAGTTCCCGCCGGGCCGGGTGCACGCGTTCGTGCACGGCGAGGCGGGGTTCGTGCGGGGCGTGCGCAGGCACCTCGTCGACGAGCGGGGCGTGCCGCGCGAGCTGCTGTCGGTGTCGGGCTACTGGCGCCGCGGCGTGGACGAGGACGGCTGGCAGGCCGAGAAGGCCGCGGAGCGGGCGGCGGCCCCCGGCCGCTGAGCGTCCGGCCCGGGCCGGGCAGTGAGGTCGGCGCGGCGATGCGGCGGGCGGTCGGATCCCCTGATCGGTCGATCGACATGCGCCTGACCAGGGCGTCCTGCGCCCGGCGGAATTCGGCCCCGCGCGAACGCGTTGTGGCGGGTACGTGCGACAGGCGCGATCCCCGGCCCCGGGCCGATACAGTGGTAGCCACGGGGCGTACACGGCGCAGGAGTGCGCCGGTGCATGCGCAGCAGGCTAGGAGCGTAAATGTTCGAGAGGTTCACCGACCGAGCGAGGCGGGTTGTCGTCCTGGCCCAAGAAGAGGCCCGGATGCTCAACCACAACTACATCGGCACCGAGCACATCCTCCTGGGCCTGATCCACGAGGGTGAGGGCGTGGCGGCCAAGGCCCTGGAGTCGCTCGGCATCGCGCTCGAGGGTGTCCGCCAGCAGGTCGAGGAGATCATCGGCCAGGGCCAGCAGGCACCCAGCGGGCACATCCCGTTCACGCCGAGGGCCAAGAAGGTGCTGGAGCTGTCCCTGCGCGAGGCGCTGCAGCTCGGCCACAACTACATCGGCACCGAGCACATCCTGCTCGGCCTGATCCGCGAGGGCGAGGGTGTCGCGGCGCAGGTGCTGGTCAAGCTGGGCGCCGACCTGAACCGGGTCCGCCAGCAGGTCCTGCAGCTGCTGTCGGGCTACCAGGGCAAGGAGCCCGCCGAGGGCACCTCCGGTGGCCGCGGCGAGGGCACCCCGAGCTCCTCGCTCGTCCTCGACCAGTTCGGTCGCAACCTCACCCAGTCGGCCCGCGAGGGCAAGCTGGACCCGGTCATCGGCCGGGAGAAGGAGATCGAGCGGGTCATGCAGGTCCTCTCCCGGAGGACCAAGAACAACCCCGTGCTGATCGGCGAGCCCGGCGTCGGCAAGACGGCCGTCGTCGAGGGCCTTGCCCAGGGCATCGTCAAGGGCGAGGTGCCCGAGACGCTCAAGGACAAGCAGCTCTACACGCTCGACCTGGGCTCCCTGGTCGCGGGCTCCCGCTACCGCGGTGACTTCGAGGAGCGCCTGAAGAAGGTGCTCAAGGAGATCCGCACCCGGGGCGACATCATCCTGTTCATCGACGAGCTCCACACGCTGGTCGGCGCCGGCGCCGCGGAGGGCGCCATCGACGCCGCGTCGATCCTCAAGCCGATGCTGGCGCGCGGCGAGCTGCAGACGATCGGCGCCACCACGCTCGACGAGTACCGCAAGTACGTCGAGAAGGACCCGGCACTGGAGCGCCGCTTCCAGCCGATCCAGGTGGGCGAGCCGAGCGTCACGCACACCATCGAGATCCTCAAGGGCCTGCGCGACCGGTACGAGGCGCACCACCGGGTCACCATCACCGACCCGGCGCTCGTCGCCGCGGCCACGCTGGCCGACCGCTACATCTCCGACCGGTTCCTGCCGGACAAGGCGATCGACCTGATCGACGAGGCGGGCGCGCGGATGCGCATCCGCCGGATGACCGCTCCGCCGGACCTGCGCGAGTTCGACGAGAAGATCGCCGGCGTCCGCCGCGACAAGGAGTCGGCGATCGACGCGCAGGACTTCGAGCGGGCCGCGCACCTGCGCGACCAGGAGAAGCAGTTGCTCGCGCAGAAGGGCGAGCGGGAGAAGCAGTGGAAGTCCGGTGACCTGGACGTCGTCGCGGAGGTCGACGACGAGCAGATCGCCGAGGTGCTCGCCAACTGGACCGGGATCCCGGTGTTCAAGCTCACCGAGGAGGAGACCACACGTCTGCTCCGCATGGAGGACGAGCTGCACAAGCGGATCATCGGCCAGGAGGAGGCCGTCAAGTCGGTGTCGCAGGCGATCCGCCGCACGCGGGCCGGCCTGAAGGACCCGAAGCGCCCGTCCGGCTCGTTCATCTTCGCCGGCCCGTCCGGTGTCGGTAAGACCGAGCTGTCCAAGGCGCTGGCGAACTTCCTGTTCGGCGAGGACGACGCCCTCATCCAGATCGACATGGGCGAGTTCCACGACCGCTACACCGCCTCGCGGCTCTTCGGTGCCCCTCCCGGGTACGTGGGCTACGAGGAGGGCGGCCAGCTCACCGAGAAGGTGCGGCGCAAGCCGTTCTCGGTGGTGCTGTTCGACGAGATCGAGAAGGCGCACCAGGAGGTCTACAACACCCTCCTGCAGGTGCTGGAGGACGGCCGCCTGACCGACGGTCAGGGCCGCACGGTGGACTTCAAGAACACCGTGATCATCTTCACCTCGAACCTCGGCACGCAGGACATCTCGAAGGCGGTCGGGCTCGGGTTCGCCCAGAGCAACGACGAGAGGTCGAACTACGACCGGATGAAGAACAAGGTCGAGGACGAGCTGAAGAAGCACTTCCGGCCGGAGTTCCTCAACCGGATCGACGACATCATCGTCTTCCACCAGCTCACCGAGGACCAGATCATCACGATGGTCGACCTCATGATCAGCCGCGTCGAGGCGCAGCTGGCGAGCAAGGACATGGCGATCGAGCTCACGCCCACCGCCAAGAAGCTGCTCGCCCGCCGCGGGTTCGACCCGGTGCTGGGGGCACGGCCGCTGCGCCGCACCATCCAGCGCGAGATCGAGGACCAGCTGTCGGAGAAGATCCTCTTCGGCGAGGTGGAGCCCGGCCAGATCGTCGTCGTCGACGTCGAGGGCTTCGACCCGGACGCCGCCGAGGGCTCCCGCGCCGCCGACGACAAGGCGAAGTTCGTCTTCCGTGGCGAGCCGAAGCCGGTCACGGTGCCGGACTCGCCGCCGGTGGACATGGCCAACCAGGGCGACGAGTAACACCCGCCTCGTAACAGACGGCGCTTTCGCCGGCATCTCGCCGGCGAAAGCGCCGTTTGTCTTTTTCGCCCATTACTTCGATGGGACGATTCACCGGCTCGTGTGATGTGATTCGCGGCGTGTCGACGTCGGGAACCGAGCTCCGGGCCGGTCTCAAGCACCGTCACGTCACCATGATCAGCATCGCCGGCGTGATCGGTGCCGGTCTGTTCGTCGGATCCGCGGGCGCGATCGCCAGTGCGGGTCCCGGCGTCCTGATCTCGTTCGCCCTCGCCGGCCTGCTCGTGGTGCTCGTCATGCGGATGCTCGGCGAGATGGCCGCCGCGCAGCCCGACTCGGGCTCCTTCTCCACCTACGCGGAGCGGGCGATCGGCCGCTGGGCGGGCTTCAGCGTCGGGTGGCTCTACTGGTGGTTCTGGGTGCTGGTGATCCCGGTGGAGGCCACCGCGGCCGCGAAGATCCTCAACTCCTGGCTGCCGGGCGTCGACCAGTGGGTGTGGGCGCTGGTGATCACCGTGCTGCTCACGGTGACCAACCTGTTCAGCGTCGGCAACTACGGCGAGTTCGAGTTCTGGTTCGCGCTCCTCAAGGTCGTCGCGATCGTCGGGTTCATCGGGCTCGGCGTGCTCGCGGTGTTCGGCCTGCTCCCCGGCAGTGAGACCAGCGGTGTGTCGCACCTGTTCGACCAGGGCGGGTTCCTGCCGAACGGTTTCGGCGCGGTCATCGCGGCGGTGCTGGTCACGATGTTCAGCTTCATGGGCACCGAGATCGTGACGATCGCCGCAGCCGAGTCACCCCACCCCGCGGAGCAGATCGGCAGCGCCACCCGCTCGGTGATCTGGCGGATCTCGGTGTTCTACCTCGCCTCGATCCTGCTCGTCGTCGCGCTCGTGCCCTGGAACAACCCGCGGCTGCCCGAGGCCGGGACGTACCAGACGGCGCTGGAGGCGATGGGGATCCCGGGGGCGAAGGCGATCGTCGACGTCGTGGTGCTCGTCGCCGTCGCCAGCTGCCTGAACTCGTCGCTCTACACGGCCTCCCGCATGATCTACTCGCTGGGGAGGCGGGGCGACGCACCGGCCGCCGTGATGCGCACGACGGTGAGCGGCGTGCCGCGGGTCGCCGTGCTCGCCTCCACGGTGGTCGGCTTCCTCGCGGTGATCGCGAACTACGTGTTCCCGGAGGAGGTGTTCTCGGCGCTGCTCGCGACATCGGGCGCGATCGCGCTGCTGGTCTACCTCGTGATCGCCGTGTCGCAGCTCAGGATGCGCAGCAAGCTGGAGCAGGCGGGGGTCGCCATGCCGGTGCGCATGTGGGCGTACCCGTACCTGACCTGGGCGGTCATCATCCTCATCCCGGTGATGCTGATCTACATGGCCACCCGGGAGTCGGCGCGCTTCGACCTCGCGATGACGGCTCTGATCGCCGCTGCGGTCGTGGTGGTCGGCGTCGTCCTCTCGCGACGGCATTCGGAGCGGACCACGGACGTCCAGGTCTGAGCGCGGTCCCACCCGGGGAGGGCTCGGCAGCCGGCCGATGCGCGCGGGCTGGGTGCCTCTCAGCGCTCACGGGACGGCCTGCCCGGCGGTCGCCTGCGACGCTTCGTTCCCTCGGACACGCACCAAATTCAGCAGGCGCTCATTGATTTTGTCACCAGCAGCGGGTCCGGACCGGGTCCGGTGCCCGGCCCGCGGTTCAGGCCATGAGGTGGGCGGCGAGTTCGGTCAGGGTGGCGGCGGCCGGCCCGGCCAGGCCGACACCGCGGCCGTGGCGGACCTCGGGCTCGCGGAGGTTGATCCGCACGAGTGCGCCGCTGGCGGCGCTGGCGAGCTCCGCCTCGCGGCGCACCGTCGGAACCGCGGTCCCGGCGCCGATCTCCACGACGGTGAGCGGGACGTCGGCGGCCCGCAGCTCCCGGCGCCACGAGGTGTGCGCCCGCAGCTGCGGCAGCGACCGGTCCGGGACCCAGTCCGCATCGCCGAACATCAAGATGTTGGGCCGGGCGAGCGACCCGCAGGACGGGCAGGAGGGCAGGGGCGGCCGCGCGCGCATCGTCTCCGGGTCGACCACCACCGCGACGTCGTCGGCGGGCCACGGCGGCCGGCCGCAGTGCGCGGTGCACTGCAGCACGTGGATCGACCCGTGGCACTCGGCCACCGACTCGTCGGCGAAGCCTGCGCGCTGGAACTGCCCGTCGACGTTGGACGTGAACACCCGGGTCGGCCACCGCTTCGCCCACCCGGACAGCACGGCGAACCCGGCGTGCGGCTCGGTGCGCCGGTAGAGCTCCAGCCGGTGGCCGTAGAAGCCCCAGGCGAGCTCCGGGTCGTCGGCGAAGTGCACCGGGTCGGCGAGCTCCTCGAACCGCAGCCCGAGAGCGCGGTAGGGCGGGTAGGCCCGCCAGAAGCCCTCCGGTCCGCGGAAGTCGGGCAGGCCGGAGTCGACACCCATCCCGGCCCCGGCGCACACCAGCAGCGCACCCGCGCCGCGGATCAGCTCGGCGGCGCGCTCGACGTCGCCGGTCAGGATCCCGACGCCCGCGACTGCTGGACGACCTCGAACTCCAGCAGCGACGACCCGGTGCCCACCGGCCGCGCCCGTTCGCCGGAGTGGGCCTGCATGCCCGCGCCCTTCATCCACGCCTGGAACGACTCGTCGTCCTCCCAGTGCGTGACGACGAAGTAGCGGTTGTCGCCGGACACCGGGCGTAGCAGTTCGAACGACAGGAAGCCCGGCTGGCCGTCCACGGCGTGCAGCCGGCTGGCGAACCGCCTCTCCAGCTCGGGACCTGCGCCCTCGGGCACCTCGATCGCGTTGATCTTCACGACGGCCATGGGGCCTAGGCTAATCCTCGTGCGGGCCTCCGACGGGGTCGAGCTCGCCGTCACCGAGTTCGGCGGCTCGGGCCCCCCGATCCTGCTGCTGCACGGCCTGATGGGGCGGGCGAGCACCTGGCGGGCGGTCGCCGGGTGGCTGGTGCAGCACGGCCGGGTCGTCGGCGTGGACGCGCGCGGGCACGGCCGCTCGGGGGCGCGCGGGCCGTGGACCACGGAGCGGATGGCCGCCGACGTCGCCTGCGTGCTGGCCGAGCTCGGGCCCGCGGTCGTGGTCGGGCACTCGATGGGCGGCCTGCACGGGCTGGTGGCCGCGGCCCGCCGCCCCGAGCTGGTGCGGGCGCTCGTGGTGGAGGACATGGGCGTGGACTTCCGGGGCCGCAGCGCCGCGGACGCGCGGGCGTGGTTCGGGGCGGTCCCGCAGCCGTTCCCGTCGCTCGCGGCCGTGCGGCGGGCGTTCGGGCATCCGCGCGCCGAGTTCGGCGAGTACATGACCGAGTGCGTCGAGGAGCGGCCCGACGGCTACCACCTGCTGGCGCGCATGGAGCACGCCACGGCGATCGCGGCGGACTGGGCCGAGCGCGACCACTGGCCGGCGGTGGCGTCCGTCCGGTGCCCGGCACTTCTCGTCGAGGCGGAGGAAAGCGTGGTGCCGGAGGGGCAGATGGCGCTGATGGCGGCCCGCATGCCGGCTGCGACGCACGTCCGCGTGCCCGGCACCGGCCACCTGGTGCATGCCCGTCCGGAGTTCCGGCCGCTCGTGCAGTCGTTTCTGACTACTCATATGTGAGTGGTTCACTGAGGGCGTGAACCCGACCAGGCTCTTCGTGCTGAGCGCGCTCGCCAAGCGCGGGGCGATGTACGGCCACCAGATCCGCCGCGACGCCAGGATCGACCGCGCGGAGCTGTGGTCGGACGTGCGCCCCGGCTCGCTCTACGGGGCGCTGCACCGCCTGGAGGACGAGGGCCTGGTGCGGGCGTTGCGCACCGAGCAGGAGGGTCGGCTGCCAGCACGCACGGTCTACGAGATCACCGACGAGGGCCGCCGCGAGCTCGCCGCGCTGCAGGCGGAAGCGTTCGAGGAGGTCCGCTTCCCGCCCGACCCGGTCGACCTCGCGCTCGCCACGGCGTCGGACGTGGACGAGGCGACCCTGCGCGGCCACCTGGAGGACCGCGTCCGCGACCTCACGGCGCGGCTGTCCCGGCTCGACCGCCTCGCCGACCGCCGCTGGCCGGACCAGACCCCGGCCGACGACCTCGTGCTCGAGCACGCGCGGCTGCGGCTGCGGGCCGAGCTGGAATGGCACGGGCTGGTGCTCGACCAGCTCGGGAAGCGGGGTGCGGCGTGACGGTGCGGGAGCTGCGGCTGATCGGCGATCCGGTCCTGCGCACGCCGTGCGCGCCGGTCACGGCCTTCGACGACGGGCTGGCTGCGCTGGTCACCGACCTGATGGACACCGTCTCGCTGCCCGGGCGCGCCGGGCTCGCGGCCAACCAGATCGGGGTGTCGCTGGCCGCATTCTCCTACGACGTCGAGGGGGCGCGCGGCTACGTCGTCAACCCGCGCCTCGTGGCCACCGACGGCGAGTACGACGGCGAGGAGGCGTGCCTCTCGGTGCCGGGGGTCCACGCGCCGCGGCTGCGGGCGGCGTACGCGCGCGTGGAGGGCGTCGACGCGTTCGGGCGGCCGGTCGCGGTGGAGGGCACCGGCGAGCTCGCCCGTTGCCTCCAGCACGAGACCGACCACCTGCGCGGGGAGCTGTACATCGACGCGCTGACCGGGGAGCGCCGCCGCGCGGCGATGCGGCGGCTGCGGGAGGCGGGGCTCGCCGGGCCGTGATCGACGGTGCCGCCCCGGGGTGGGGAGATCAGCCCGCGTCGACCGCCGCGACGCGGGCGCGGACCGTCGGCACCGGGTGCAGAAGCGCGAACGCATCGGCGGGGCGCTCGGTGGCCAGCACGCAGTGCGGCAGCCAGGTGCCGGGCAGGTAGGCGGCGACCGGGGAGCGCACCCGCCCGGCCAGCGCGTCGTGGACCGCACCGTGCACGGCGAGCAGCTCGGCGTCGACGACGGCGGCGAGCACGAGCTCGTCCGGCCGCCCGGCCACGGTGCCGAGCGTCACCAACCAGATCGAGGGCAGCGCGATCAGCCGCAACTCGGCGGCCAGCGCCTCCTGTGCGACCGGCGGGATCGTCCCGGCCGCGGCGGCGATCACCGACGGCGGCTCGGCTGGCGTCGCGATCCCGTGGGCGGCCAGCCGCGAGCGCAACGCGGTGAGCTCGGCGCACGCGGCGTCGTCGAGGCGGAAGCGAACGGTCCTCGCCATCTCAGGCGGGAAGCGCGAATCGGCCGTCGTCGAGCTGCTCGGCGAGCCCGTCGACGAGCAGCGAGTCGAGGCAGCGGTCGCGCTGGGGTGCGTCGTCCCATGCGGCGTCGAGGGCGGCGCGCTCCACGGGCCCGTCCGCGGCGCGCAGGACGTCGAGGAGCCGGCCGCGGACCTGGCGGTCGGTACCGGCGAAGCCCTGGACCGGCCGGCGCGGACCGGTGTACTCGGGGCGGCCCGCGGCCCGCCAGGCGCACTCCTCCCGCACCGGGCAGACGCCACAGCGGGGGGAACGCGCCGTGCACACCACGGCGCCCAGCTCCATCAGGCCGGCCGAGACCACGGCGGCGGAGCGGTCGCCGGGCGGCAGCAGAGCGTCGACGTCGGCCAGGTCGGCCGTGGTGCGCGCCGGGCCTGCGTCCCCGCGACCGTGCACCGCGCGGGCGACGACGCGGCGGACGTTGGTGTCGACCACCGGGCAGCGCCGCCCGTAGCCGAACGCCGCCACCGCCCGCGCCGTGTACGCGCCGACCCCCGGCAGCGCTTCGAGGGCCTCGACGTCGGACGGGACGGTGTCGCCGTGGCGGCTCGCGATCACGCCTGCCGCCTCGTGCAGGCGCAGCGCGCGGCGGGGATAGCCGAGCTTCCCCCATGCCCGCAGCACATCGGCGCGCGATGCCGCGGCCATGGCCGATGGGGTGGGCCAGCGCGCCATCCACTGCGTCCAGATCGGCTCGACGCGCGCGACCGGCGTCTGCTGCAGCATGAACTCGCTCACGAGCACGCCCCATGGTGTGGTGCCCCGGCGGCGCCACGGCAGGTCGCGCGCGGCGGCGGGGTACCAGTCGAGCACGAGTTCGGCCATCGACACGGCTGACGATCGTGCCACCGCCCCGCGCGCGGGTCGCACCAGCCCGAATGATCGACCGCCGCTCGGGTGCTTCCCGGCGCGTCGCGACGCGCCGTACCACCCCCACGTTCACAACTCGTGGTAGTTGGCGCTATACCCTGCGTGATATGTGGGAGCCGGTGGGTCCGCTACCCGCGACCGTCTACTGGAGACGGCGTTGGGTCGCCATCGCCTCCGCGACCGCGGTGATCGTGCTGCTCGCCTGGGGAATCGCGGCCGCTGCCGCGCCCGACGAGCCCGACACCGCCCGCGCCGCCAGCCGTGCCGCCGTGTCCGCTCCCCAGGAGGCCTCCCCGCCCCCGGCCGCGCCGCCCTTCGCTGCGCTGCCCTCCGCAACTCCCCCCGCCACAGCGCAGCCCTCCGCCGGGCCGTGGCCGGGGGCGGTGGGGTCCACGCCCGCGAGCCCCTCCACGACCGGGACCGAGCCCTTGGCCGCGGCCGGCAGCGAGGTGCTCGTGCCCGAACAGACCCCCACGACGGCGCCGGCCACGGAACCGACACCGGTGCCGACGTCGCCGGCCACGTCGCCACCGACATTGCCACCGACATCGCCACCGACATCGCCGCCCCCGTTGCCGCCGGCGTCGGCGCCACCGGCCGATCCGGTGCCGTGCACGAACGAGATGCTCGACGTGAGGGCCGAGGTGGAGGGCACCGAGCACCGCGTCGGCGAGCGCATGCTGCTCCGGCTCGTCGTCACCAACAACTCGACGCAGCCCTGCGTGCGCGACCTCGACCCGGTGCGTCAGGAGATCGTCGTCTGGAGCGCCGACGGCAGCAGGCGGCTGTGGTCGAGCAACGACTGCTCCTCGGCGAAGGGGGCTGACCCGCGCACGCTCGCGCCGGGTGAGCCGGTGGCGTCCACCGTCCGCTGGGCCGGCCGCACGTCGGAACCGGGGTGTCCGGCGAAGCGCGAGATGGTGCCGGCCGGCGAGTACCGCCTGCTGACGCGGGTGGACGACGTGATCAGCCCGCCGACGCAGTTCGTCCGGGTTCCCTGACTCCGCGCACCTCAGCGGATCGCGTCCAGGACCACGCCCACGTCGCGCACCTCCGTGAGCCGCATGCCCGCCGGGGCGCTGCCGCTGTCCGGCGGGACGAGGGCGTGGGTGAAGCCCAACCGGGCGGCCTCGGCCAGTCTGCGGTCCACGCCCGTCACCCGGCGCACCTCGCCCGCGAGGCCGAGCTCGCCGAGCACCACGACGTCGGTCGGGAGCGCCACGTCCCGGCGGGCCGAGGTGATGGCCAGCGCGAGCGCGAGGTCGGCGGCCGGCTCGACCACGCGCATCCCGCCGACGGTGGCCGCGTAGACCTCGGCGTCGTGCAGCCGCACGCCCGCCCGCTTCTCGAGCACGGCGAGCAGCATCGCGACGCGGGCGCTGTCGAGGCCGCTGACGGCGCGGCGCGGGCTGGGGATGTCCTTGCCCGTCACGAGCGCCTGCAGCTCGGCGGGCAGCGGCCTGCGGCCGTCCATCACCACCGTCACAGCGGTGCCCGGCACGGGGGGACCGCCGAAGCGGGCCAGGAAGAGCCCCGACGGGTCCGGCATGCCGACGATCCCGGCGTCACGCATCTCGAAGCAGCCCACCTCGTCGGCGGGGCCGAACCGGTTCTTGACACCGCGCACCATGCGCAGGGTGGAGTGCTTGTCGCCCTCGAACGCGAGCACGACGTCGACGACGTGCTCCAGCACCCGCGGGCCCGCGATGCCGCCGTCCTTCGTGACGTGCCCCACGAGCAGCACGGGAAGCCCGCGCTCCTTGGCGAGCGCGGTGAGTGCCACCGTGACGGCGCGGGTCTGGGTGACCCCGCCGGGGGCGCCGTCCGCGTCGCCGGTGGACATCGTCTGCACGGAGTCGACGATCAGCAGGGCGGGGCGCAGCTCGTCGATGTGGCCGACGATCGCGCCCAGGTCGGACTCGGCGGCGAGGTACAGCTCGTCGTGCACGGCGCCGGTGCGGTCGGCGCGCAGGCGCACCTGGCCCGCCGACTCCTCACCCGTGACATACAGCACACGCCCGGACCGGGCCGCCTGCGACGCGACCTCGAGCAGCAGCGTCGACTTGCCGACGCCCGGCTCACCTGCCAGCAGGACGACGGCGCCCGGCACGAGGCCGCCGCCCAGCACCCGGTCCAGCTCCGAGACTCCCGTGGGCCGGGCGCGTGCCGAGTCGAGCGCCACATCGGCGATCCGGCGGGCGGGTGCGCTCGGCGCCCCCGCGGCGACGCGCTGCCGGACGCGCGGTGCGGCGACCGGAGCGGTCTCCTCGAGCGTGCCCCACGCCTGGCAAGCGGGGCAGCGGCCGACCCACTGGGCGGCCTGGTGCCCGCACTCCGCGCAGCGGTAGCCGCTGCGGGCCGTGCGGGTTCGTCCGGGCACGCCGTTACTGGTGCGCCGCGTCCTCGCGCAGCGAGTCCGGGTTGGCGACCGGCACGTCGAAGCGCACCTCTCCGGCGCGCTCGAAGGTGAGGACGAGCGGGTAGGTGAGCCCGGCCTGGACGTCCTCGCGCAGCCCGGTGAGCACGATGCTGCCGGTCCCGGTGCCGCCCTCGGGCGCCGGCGCCGCGGCGGGGGGTTCCGGTGTGGTGGGCGCGGGTGTGGTGGGCGCGGGCGTGGCAGCAGGCGTGGCGGGTGCCGCCGGCGCGCCGGTGGCCTGTGCCTCGCCCGGCGCGGCCGCCGGTGCGCCCTCCGCGGGCAGCGGGGCCGGTGCCACCGCCGCCGGGGCACCCTTGATCGTGAGCGCCTGCCCGCCCGGGATCCGCAGGACACCGCTGATCTGCACCGACGAGGCCACCGGGCTGCTCGCGGCCACGAGGCGGTCGAGCTCGGCACCCGTGTTGACGATGACCATCTGCAGCGGCGCGTTGCCACCGACGGGGTGGACCACTGCATCCTCGGCGGGCCCGTCGAACTCGACGGTCGCGTTCCGGATGGCGATCTCGCCCGCTGTGGCGGTCGCACCCTCGACGGCGGCGACCTGGCGGCTGGTCTGCGTGATCTGCCCGGCGCCGCAGCCCGCGACCGCGACGGCCGCGATCAGGGCGCCGATGACGAGTTGTGCTCGGTTGCGGCGGGGGTCGCTCACCAGCGTGACGTCCTTCCTGAATGCCGGGCACCGCGCCGAGCGGGGGGCGGCGCCGCGACGGGTGCGGGCGTCGTGTGCCCGCGGTGATCGCTCGGGTGGTCGCGGGTGCGACCGGGGGAAAGCCTAACGCCACCGGTAGCAGTGCTGGTCGCGGTCCCCTCGCTCGGTCCGCTGCACGCGCACCTGCACGTTTCGTCGCCGTTGTCAATCCCCTGACCTGCGACGACGGTGCACACCGGCGAGCGAACCCAGGTTCGGGCGTGTTAACCTGGAGGCAGCGAAAGGGGCAGAGGACACATGGTTTTCAAGGTCGGAGAGACCGTCGTCTACCCGCACCACGGTGCCGCTCTCATCGAGGCCATCGAGACTCGGACGATCAAGGGCGAGGAGCGCAAGTATCTCGTCCTGAAGGTCGCGCAGGGTGATCTCACGGTGCGTGTTCCCGCGGAGAACGCCGAGGTCGTCGGCGTCCGTGACGTGGTGGGCCAGGAAGGTCTGGATCGGGTGTTCGAGGTGCTCCGCGCCCCGCACACCGAGGAGCCCACCAACTGGTCGCGCCGGTACAAGGCCAACCTCGAGAAGCTCGCATCGGGTGATGTGAACAAGGTGGCCGAGGTCGTCCGCGACCTGTGGCGGCGCGAGAAGGACCGCGGCCTGTCCGCGGGCGAGAAGCGCATGCTGGCGAAGGCCCGGCAGATCCTCGTGAGCGAGCTGGCGCTCGCCGAGGGCACCGACGAGGAGCGGGCCGAGGTCCTGCTCGACGAGGTGCTGGCCACCGCCACCGCCTGAGCGCGGTAGCTCTGCCTCTCTCCGACGGCCGCCAGGTGCACGTCGTCGCGGTGGTCGTAGCCGGGTCCTCGCGCGCCCTCACACCGGTCGCCGACGTCCCGATGGTCGTTCGGGCGGTGCGCGCCCTGCTGAGGAGCGCGCTGGTCGACCGCGTCATCGTCGTGGCGGCCGACGCGTTGCGCCCAGAGATCGATCGCGTCTGCGCGAGCGCGCCCGTCGACGTGCGATCGCCTGAGGCGTTGCACCGTATCGGGGCACACACCGTGCAACGACGGGACGGCGCGGGAAGTGACGACCTCGTCACGGCGAGTGGCGACGACATCGTGGTGCTGCACGACGCCTGCCGGCCGCTGGCCCCCGCAGAGCTCGCCACGGCCGTGGTCGGGGCGGTTCGCGGCGGGCACGGCATCGCGGTACCCATCCTGCCCCTCACCGACACGGTGAAGTCGGTGGACGACCGCGGCGCGGTCATCGGCACCCCCGACCGCACGGCCCTGCGCGTCCTGCAGACCCCGGTCGCGGTGCGGGCCGGGGCGCTCCCGCCCGACGCCTTCGAGAACCCGCTGGCCGCGATCCGCCGGGTCGCCGCAGCCGGCGGCGACGTGGGGACGGTCGCCGGGCACCCGGCGGCGTTCGCCGTGCGGAGCGCGTGGGACCTGGAGCTCGCCGAGCTGATCGCGGACGGGAGGATCCGGCTGTGAGGGTCGGGATCGGCACGGACGTCCACCCGGTGACGCCGGGCCGGGAGTGCTGGATCGCCGGTCTGCTCTGGGACGGTGTGGACGGGTGCGCGGGTCACTCCGACGGCGACGTCGCCGCACACGCGCTGTGCGACGCGCTGCTCTCGGCCGCGGGCCTCGGTGACGTCGGGGCGGTCTTCGGCACCGGGCGGCCGGAGTGGGCGGGCGCGAGCGGTCAGGCCCTGCTCGCCGAGGTGCGCCGCCTCGTGAGCGCAGAGGGGTGGCGGGTCGGCAACGCCGCGGTGCAGGTGATCGGCAACCGGCCGAAGATCGGCACGCGCCGCGCGGAGGCCCAGCGGGTGCTGTCGGAGGCGGTCGGCGGCCCGGTGTCGGTCTCCGGCACCACGACGGACGGCCTCGGGCTCACCGGCCGCGGTGAGGGCATCGCCGCGATCGCGACGGCCCTGCTGGTGCCTGGCCCCTGAACCCGCGCGGACGGTGATCAGCCCACCCGTTCCTGGATCTGCTCGGGCGTGAGGTCCTCGATCCGCTGGCTGATCATCCACTGGTGCCCGAACGGGTCGCGCAGGCGGCCGGCGTAGTCCCCGTAGCCGTGGTCGGCGAGGGGGAAGATCACCGTCGCGCCGCCCCCGAGCATGCGCTCGGCCACGGCATCCGCGTCGGACACGTCGAGCGACATGATCACCGGCACGCCGTCGCCCGTGGGTGCCGGATCGCCGTCGCCCGCGTCCTTGACGGCGAAGCGGATCGGGCCCGCCTCCACCATCGAGTGCACGACGCGGCCGTCGGGGAGGGCGAAGCGTTCGGTGACGGTGCCGCCGAGCGCACGGGCGTAGAAGTCGAGCGCGGCGTCGGCGCCCTCGACGACGAGGCGGGGGTGGAGGGCCGTGATATGACTCATGCCCACCATGGTGGCGGGGTGCCCGACGCCCGTCGTGGACGAAACGGAACACCGGGCGCGATGCACGCCACACCGGCTCCGTACCCTGGTGTCGTGAGCCTTCGCCTGCACGACACCGCCACGAGGATGCAGCGGGACTTCGTCCCGCTGCGGGCCGGGGCTGCGTCGATGTACGTGTGTGGGGCCACCGTGCAGGGTCTGCCGCACATCGGGCACGTGCGTTCCGGCCTGAACTACGACGTCCTCCGCCGCTGGCTCGCCCACGGCGGGCTGGACGTCGCGCTGGTTCGCAACGTCACCGACATCGACGACAAGATCCTCCGCAAGTCCGCGGAGGCCGGGCGTCCGTGGTGGGAGTGGGCCGCCACCCACGAGCGGGCGTTCTCGGCCGCCTACGACGCGCTCGGCTGCCTCCCACCGTCGGCGGAGCCGCGGGCCACCGGGCACATCACGCAGATGGTCGAGCTGATCGACCGGCTTGTCGAGCGGGGCAACGCCTACGCGGCCGGCGGTGATGTGTACTTCGCGGTGCGCTCGTTCCCCTCGTACGGCGACCTGTCGCACCAGAAGGTGGACGACGTCGCGCAGGGCGAGGGCGACATCGGCGCGAAGCGCGACCCGCAGGACTTCACGCTGTGGAAGGCCGCCAAGCCGGGGGAGCCGTCCTGGCCCACGCCATGGGGCCGCGGTCGCCCCGGCTGGCACCTCGAGTGCTCGGCGATGGCGACCTTCTACCTCGGCCCCTCGTTCGACATCCACGGCGGCGGGCTCGACCTGGTGTTCCCGCACCACGAGAACGAGCGCGCGCAGTCCAATGCCGCGGGCGATCCGTTCGCCCGGTACTGGCTGCACAACGCCTGGGTCACCATGGGCGGCGAGAAGATGTCCAAGTCACTGGGCAACACGCTGTCGATCGAGGCCCTGCTGCAGCGCGTGCGGGCCGTGGAGCTGCGCTACTACCTGGTCGGACCGCACTACCGTTCGTCGATCGAGTACTCCGACGCCGCGCTGCAGGAGGCGGTGGCCGCGTACCGGCGCATCGAGTCGTTCGTGCACCGGGTGCGGGAGCGGGTGGGGACGCCAGGGCCGGGTGCCGTGCCGCGGGAGTTCACCGCCGCGATGGACGACGACCTCGGCACCCCGGCCGCGCTCGCCGCCATCCACGGTGCCGTCCGCGTGGGCAACGCCGCGCTCGACGGCGGCGACCGGCCTTCGGCGCTCGCCGCGGCCGGCTCCGTTCGGGCGATGACCGGGCTGCTCGGGCTCGACCCGCTCGACCCGCACTGGGTCGAGGACGACCGCTCGGCCGACACGGCCACCGGCGCGCTCGCGGCGCTCGTCGAGGACCTCCTCGTCCAGCGCCAGGAGGCCCGCGCCCGCCGCGACTTCGCCGCGGCCGACGACGTGCGCAACCGACTCACCGCCGCCGGGATCGCCGTGGAGGACTCCCCCGACGGCCCGACCTGGTCGTTGAAGGATTCGTAGAACATGGCAGGCAACTCCAAGCGCCGCGGTGCGATGCGCAAGGAAGGCACCAAGAAGGGGATGGTCGTCGGCTCCGGCGGCCAACGCCGCCGGGCGCTGCAGGGCAAGGGCCCCACGCCGCCTGCCGAGATGCGGCCGGGACACCCGGCCGCCCGGCGCGCTGCCCGGGCGGCGGGCGCCAAGACCAAGCAGGGCGGGCGCGGCGCCGACCGGCGCAGGCCCGGCGACGGCGAGACGCCGGAGACCGTGCTCGGCCGCAACCCCGTGGTGGAGTGCCTGCGCGCCGGGGTGCCGGCCACGGCGCTGCACGTCGCGCTCGGCACGAACGCCGACGACCGCGTGGCCGAGGCCGTCCAGCTCGCGGCCGATCGCGGCATCTCGATCCTCGAGGTCCCGCGGGGCGACCTCGTCCGGATCACCGGCGGGGCGCTGCACCAGGGCGTCGCGCTGCAGGTGCCGCCGTACTCCTACGCGCATCCCGACGAGCTGCTCGAGGTGGCGAGCGAGTCGCCGGACCCGGGGCTGATCGTCGCGCTCGACGGGGTCACCGACCCGCGCAACCTCGGGGCCGTGGTGCGCTCGGTCGGGGCGTTCGGCGGACACGGGGTGGTCGTGCCGCAGCGGCGGGCCGCAGGCATGACGGCCGTCGCGTGGCGCACCTCGGCCGGCACGGCCGCCCGGGTGCCGGTGGCGCGCGCCACCAACCTCACCCGCACGCTGCGCGAGTACGCCACGGCCGGCTTCATGATCGCCGGTCTCGACGCCGAGGGTTCGGTCTCGCTCGACGACTTCGAGCTGGCCACCGACCCGCTCGTCCTGGTGGTCGGCTCGGAGGGCAAGGGCTTGTCCCGGCTGGTCAAGCAGACCTGTGACGTCACGGTGTCGATCCCGCTGGCCGGGCAGGTCGAGTCGCTGAACGCCTCCGTGGCCGCGGGCGTCGTGCTCGCCGAGGTGGCCCGCCAGCGGCGCGTCCGCCGCAGCTGATTCAGGCGGTGACGACGGCTCGGCGCGTGCGGCCCACGAGCCTGCACCCGACGTAGATGAGGAAGGCGATCGCCGCCACGTAGCCGGAGATCGGCAGGCCAGGGGCGAGGGAGAGCAGGATCCCGCCGAGCAGGGCCGTCTCGGCGAAGAGGACCGCGAGGACCGTCGCCACCACCGGGTTGGCCGTCACGCGCGCGGCCGCGGCGCCCGGCGTGATCATCACCGTGAGCACGAGGATCGCCCCGACGATCGGCACCGCGAGCGCCGTGGTGAGCCCGACCAGCACGGCGAAGACCAGCGACAGCACGCGCACCGGCACGCCGCGGGCGAGTGCGACGTCCGGGTCGGCGCTGGCGAAGAGCAGCGGTCGGTAGAGCACGGCGAGCGCGCCCACCACGAGCACCGCGACGACGCCGAGCACGGCGATGTTGGTCGTGTCGACGGCCACGACGGAACCGGTGAGGAGCCCGAACTTGTTCGACGCGCGGCCGGGGTAGAGCGCGAGCATGAGCACGCCGAGCCCGAGACCGAACGCGAGCACCACCCCGATCACGGAGTCCCGCTCGCGTTGACGCAGGCCGAGCACGCCGAACACCAGCCCGGCGACCACGGCGCCCGCGATGGCGCCGAACTGCACACCGACCCCGGTGAGCAGGGCGGCCGCCCCGCCGGTGAACGACAGCTCCGCCGTGCCGTGCACCGCGAAGGACATGCCCCGGGAGACGATCAGCGGCGCCAGCGTGCCCGCCACCAGCCCCAGCACGCCGCATGCGAGGAACGCCGCCTGCACGAACGGGAGCGCCAGCAGGCCGCCGAGGCCGTCGAACGATATGAGCGTGCTCACGCCGACTCCTCGTGGCAGTGTTCGCCGTGGTCCTCGGCCCCGACGACCACCAGCCGCCCGTGCACCCGCAGCACGTCCACCCGCGTGCGGTAGAGCTCCGACAGCACCTCGGACGTCATGACCTCCTCCGGCGGGCCGATCCGGAACCGGCCGTTCACGAGGTAGAGCACGCGGTCGACCAACGGGAGAACCGGGTTGATCTCGTGCGTGACGAACAGGACGGCGGTGCCGGCCGCCCGGCGCCGCTCGTCGATGAGCCGGGTGACCGTCCGCTGGTGGGACAGGTCGAGCGAGAGCAGCGGCTCGTCGCACAGCAGCACGTCCGGGCCACCGACGAGGGCCTGCGCCACCCGCAGCCGTTGCTGCTCCCCGCCGGAGAGCCTGCCGACGGGCGCGTCCGCGTACGCGGTGCCACCGACGGCGGCGAGCGCGGCGTCCACGCGTTCCCGCCGTTCCCGGCGACCCCGGAACCCGATGCCGAAGCGGTGGCCGTCGAGGCCGAGCCCGACGAGGTCGCGCCCGCGCAGGGGCAGGTCGGGGTCGAGGGCCTTCTGCTGCGGGACGTAACCGATGCTCGGGCTCCCCCGGCGCGGCGGGCGGCCCGCGATCCGCACCTCGCCCGCCGTCAGCGGGAGCAGGCCGAGGAGCACGCGCACGAGCGTGGTCTTGCCCGAGCCGTTGGGGCCGAGCACCGTCACGAACTCACCCGGCGCGACGTCGAGGTCGAGCCCCTCCCACAGCGTGCGCTCGCCGAAGCTGACGCGCGCACCGCGCAGCGACACCGCGGGCGCGGTGACGGGCAGCGTCGGGACGTCCGGAGGTGTGCTGGGAGGGGCGGCCACGGGTCAGCTCCCCGACGGTGTCACGCCGAGGGCGCCGGAGAGGGCGTCGATCTGGCCTCCCATCCAGCCGGCGTAGTCGCTCGCGCCATCGGGGAGGGTCTCGCTCATCTCGACAACGGGCACCCCTGCAGTCTGCGCCGCGTCCCGCACCTGGTCGGTGCTGGGGGTCTCGGTCTGCGCGTTGAGGATGAGCGCGCGCACCGGGTCACCGGAGAACAGGGCGAGCGTCTCCTGCAGCACGGCGGCGGGCGGGTCGGTGTCCTCCTCGATCGCCTCGGTGAACTCCGGCGGGGTGGCGTCGGTGAGCCCCGCGGTCTGCACGAGGTAGCCCGGCACCGGCTCGGTGACGGCGACCCGAACACCCGGCTGCGCCTTGCCGATGGCCTCGGCGCGGGTGATCAGCTCGCCCACGCGGGCGTTGAAGGCGTTCGCGTTGGCCGTGAACTCGGCGGCGTCGGCCGGGTCGGCGGCGCCGAGATCGGCGGCGATCTGCGTTGCGACCTTCTGCACGGTGGGCAGGCTGTACCAGAAGTGCTCGTTGAACTCGCCGTGCTCGTGCGCCTCCCCCTCGGAGTGCTCCTCCTCGGCGGGCGCCAGGCCGGACACGGCCGCCACGTCGACCACGGTCGCGGTCGTGCCCGAGCTCTGGACGAGCTGCGTGAGGAAGTCGTCGTAGCCGCCGCCGTTCACGACCACGAGCCGGGCCTTGGCCACGGCCGCCGCGTCGGCGGGCGTGCTCTCGTACGAGTGGGGGTCGGCGGCGGGATCGTCGATCAGCGAGTCGACGCTGACCCGGTCGCCGCCGACGGCCGCGACGATGCTGCCGTAGACGTTCGTGGAGGCGACGACCGGCACCGTGGAGTCTCCGGCGGGTGGAGCGGCGGGTGCTTCGGCGCCGGAGCCGCAGCCCGCGACGGTGAGCACGGCGATCGCGGCGACTGCTGCGCGGCGGAACGGCATGGCGGGTGCACTCCCGAGATCGAGTCGAAGTGATAACCGTTGTCGATTCACTGTAGCCGTTCGGGTGTCGCCGGTTCGGAGGGCCGTGTCACACGGCTTTCCCGTCGCGTGTCTGAACCGTTACGGTTCGACGATGGCAGGGCCTCCCAACGTCCGCCGTCCCGCGACTCTCGCCTCGTTGGCTGCCGAGCTCGGCGTGTCGCGGACCACGGTCTCGAACGCCTACAACCGTCCTGACCAGCTCTCCGCGCCCCTGCGGGCCCGCGTGCTGGAGGCGGCGCGACGCCTCGGCTACCCGGGGCCGGACCCGGTCGCACGCTCTCTGCGCACCCGCAAGGCGGGCGCGGTCGGCCTGCTGCTCACCGAAGCGCTGTCGTACGCATTCCGCGACCCCGCGGCCACCGGGTTCCTCGAAGGGCTCGCGCTGGCGTGCGAGCAGGCGGGGCAGGGGCTGCTGTTGGTGCCGGTGAGCCCCGAGCAGGCGGACGTCACGGCGGTGCACCAGGCGGGCGTCGACGGGTTCGTCGTCTACTCGGTGCGGGAGGACGACCCGCACTTCCTCGCCGTGCTCGAACGCCCGCTGCCCACCGTCGTGTGCGACCAGCCGATGGGGGTCGAGGGTGTCGACCGGGTCGGTGTCGACGACCGAGCGGGCATGCTCGCGCTCACGCGGCACCTCACCGGCCTCGGCCACCGGCGCGTCGGGGTGCTGTGCATGCGCCTCGCGGCCGGGCACAACGACGGTCCGGTCAGCCCCGAGCGGCAGGCGA
This sequence comes from Pseudonocardia adelaidensis, assembly GCF_039543345.1. Classification (NCBI taxonomy): domain Bacteria; kingdom Bacillati; phylum Actinomycetota; class Actinomycetes; order Pseudonocardiales; family Pseudonocardiaceae; genus Pseudonocardia; species Pseudonocardia adelaidensis. Next base: position 216,657 of record NZ_BAABJO010000010.1, read on the forward strand.
ACGCCACCTATCCCGTGCAGCGCGACCGGCTCGCCGGTATCCGGGACGGGCTCGCCGAGGTGGGCGTCGACTGGGCCGACGTACCCGTGCACGAGCGGTTCGAGCACAGCGTCGACGCAGGCCAGGACGCGGCCGCGGCGCTGCTCGCCGCCCACCCCGACGTCACCGCCCTGATCTGCACGTCCGACATCCTCGCGCTGGGTGCGCTGCGGCACGCGGCGGATCGGGGGCTGGCGGTGCCCGACCAGCTCACGATCAGCGGCTTCGACGGCGTGCCCGAGGCCGAGCGGGCCGGGCTCACCACCGTCCGCCAGCCCGTGCTGGAGAAGGGGCGGGTGGCGGGCGAACTGCTCCTGGAGCGCGGCGACCGCAACCGGCCGCGCCGGGTGACCCTGCCCACGGAGCTGGTCGTCGGCGCGACGAGTGGCCGCCCGCGCGTCGAGGAGCGCTTCTTCTCCGGTTGGTGAGGCCGGATCAGGTCGGTGGGTGGAGGCGGGAGGTCACCGCCCGGGCCAGCTCCGCCACGTCGGCGTCCGGCTTCAGTGGCACGGCGCCCTCGAGGACGAGGGCGGCCAGGCCGTGCACGAGCGACCACGCGGCGAGCGCCGTGGTGGCCGCGTCGCGCGTGCTGCCGTCCTCGAAGCGCCGCACGCCCGATTCCAGCTGCTCGCGCGCCTGCCCCATGGCAGCCTCCAGCTCGGGGTCGTCCGCACGGGCGAGCCCGGGGGCCCGCATCACCGCGAAGTGGGCCGGGTGGGACGTGGCGAACACCACGTAGGCCACCCCCAGCTCGGCGAAGTCGCCGTCCGCCGCGGCGTCGCGCAGGGAGTCGGCGAGCAGCGCCCATCCCTCGGCCGCGAGGGCGGTGAGCAGGGCGGTCTTGTCGCGGAAGTGGTGGGTCGGAGCGGCGTGGGAGACCCCGGCGCGGCGCGCGACGTCGCGCAGGCTGAGCGCCGCCGGGCCCTGTTCCCCGACGGCCTCGAGCGCGGTGTCGAGCAAGGCGCGGCGGAGGTCGCCGTGGTGGTAGGGCATCTCCACACCCTACCCCAAGTCTTGACATTGACAAGATAGGCCTCGGGCGTCCATTTTGGCATGTCAAGACCGAAGGAGCCTGCCATGCCGACACTGCCCTGGATCCCCGTCTCCCAGGCCGCCCCCGCGAGCGAGGTGGTCGTCATGGCCTCCCGGTTCCGCGTGCGGGGATCCGGCGAGCGGTGATGGCGACGTCGACGTTCCGGTTCTGGACCGCTCCCGCCGCGGCCCTCCCGATCGCATGGGGAGAGGCCGACCAGCGCCTGGCCGCCGACCCCGCCTGATCACGCCTCGCGGCCGTGCCGGCGGGTCTCGACCAGCTGCCGCAGCAACGTGGTGACGTCCGGTGGCGCGTCCACCCGGTGCCGGGCGGCCGTGTCGCCGGGGCCCACCTTCACGCCGACGTCGTCGGGCCGCAGCCGGGAGAACGCCGTCTCGTCGGTGACGTCGTCGCCCGCGAACAGCACCGCGTCGGCCGCCACCCGCTCCCGGAGCAGGTCGAGCGCGGCGCCCTTGTCCATCTTCGCGACGGACAGGTCGAGCACGGCCTTGCCCGGCGTGGCCTCCACCCCGTCCCACGTGGCAGGGCCCGCGCGCACGGCGTCGAGCACGCGGGTGCCCACGTCGGGCGGCGCGTTCCGGACGTGCACGGCCACCCCCGCCGGCTTGCGCTCCAGGGTGACCCCCGGTTCGCCGTCGACGAGCCCTCGCAGCTCGGCGGTCAGCTGCTCGAGGCGCGCACGCTGCTCGTCGTCGAGGAGGGAGGCGCCGTCGTCGAACTCGCTGCCGTGGCTGCCGATCAGCCGGATCGGGTCGCCGAAGCCGGACACGGCGGCCAGGTCGGCCCGGCCGCGCCCGGACAGCAGCGCCACCGTGGTGTCGGGCAGCGTCGCCAGCTCCTCGAGCGCCGCCGCGCTGTCCGGCAGCGGCCGGGCATCCGACGGCACGGAGACGATCGGGGCGAGGACCCCGTCGAAGTCGAGGGCGACGAGCAGTCGAGGCGCCCGGGCGAGTGCCCGCACGGCCGCGTCGAGGTCGGTCATGACGAGGAGCTCCCGGCGGGCGGGAGCCCGAGCGCGTCGAGGAACGTGCGGGCCCAGCGGTCGACGTCGTGCCCCAGGACCTGCCTGCGCAGGGCCCGCATCCGCCTGCGCCCTTCGGCCGGGTCGAGGGTGAGGGCGGCGTGGAGCGCGTTCTTGACGCCGTCGGTGTCGTGCGGGTTGACCAGCAGCGCGTCCTTGAGCTCGATGGCGGCGCCCGCGAACTCCGAGAGCACCAGCACACCGCCGTTGTCGTGCCGGCACGCGACGTACTCCTTGGCGACGAGGTTCATCCCGTCGCGCAGCGGAGTGACGAGCATGACGTCGGCCGCCACGAAGAACGCGACCAGCTCCTCCCTGGGCAGCGACTGGTGCAGGTAGTGCACGGCGGGGTGCCCGACGCGCGAGTACTCGCCGTTGATGCGGCCGACGGCCTGCTCGATGTCGCTGCGCATCCGCTGGTAGTGCTCCACCCGCTCCCGGCTCGGGGTGGCGAGCTGGACCATGACGGTGTCGTCGGCGATGACCCGGCCCTCGGCGAGCAGCTCCTCGAACGCCTGCAGCCGGACGTCGATGCCCTTGGTGTAGTCGAGCCGGTCGACACCGAGGATGACGCGCTCCGGGTCGCCGAGGTCGGAGCGGATCTGCTTGGCCCGCTCCAGCACGCCGGGGCTGCGCGACATGCGGTCGAGGTTGGCGGAGTCGATCGAGATCGGGAACGCCCCGAGCTTGACGGGGCGGTTGCCGACCACGACCTCGGTGCGCCCGTGGCCGGGGGCCGCGCCGGCGAGCCGCGTGGCGAGCCAGCGGAAGTTGCGGGCACCGCCGGGGGTGTGGAAGCCGACGAGGTCGGCCCCGAGGAGACCCTCGACGATCCGCCTGCGCCACGGCAGCTGCATGAACAGCTCGGTGGGTGGGAACGGGATGTGCAGGAAGAACCCGATCCGCAGGTCGGGGCGCAGCTCGCGCAGCGCCGCCGGCAGCAGCTGGAGCTGGTAGTCCTGCACCCAGACCGTGGCGCCCTTCGCTGCGACCTGCGCCACGACCTCGGCGAAGCGCTGGTTGACCCGCACGTAGGCCTGCCACCAGTGCCGGTGGAACGCCGGCGGGGCCACCACGTCGTGGTAGAGCGGCCAGAGGGTGCCGTTCGAGAAACCCTCGTAGTACTCCTCGACCTCCTGCGCGGTGAGCTTCACCGGGTGCAGCTGCAGGCCGTCCTCGACCAGGGGCTCGACGTCGGCATCCGGAAGCCCCGGCCAGCCGACCCACGCGCCGTCGCGGCTGCGCAGCATCGGTTCGAGGGCCGTGACGAGACCTCCCGGGCTGCGCTTCCAGCGCCGGCCGCCGTCGGGCAGCTTCTCCAGGTCGACCGGTAAGCGGTTGGCTACGACCACGAACTCGGCGGACTGTGCGGTGCCGGACGGCATGTTCCTCCTCGTGCGACCTGAGCGACCTAGCGAACGGAGCAATGTCACAGCGCTTCGCGAAGCGCCGGCCGAGCGCAGCGAGGCCGTGCACTGAGGACTCGAGCCTACTGCCGGTCCGGCTCCGTGGGTGCCGATTCCGTCACAACGGGGTCGGGTGGGCGGCGCGGCCGGGCCACGAAGTCACCGAACGCGACGCCCGCCGCGAGCGCCAGCCCGATGCCCAGTGCGATCGTCACGGTGACCAGGCCGTCGGCGAGACCTTCCACGGCGAGCTGGTAGAAGCCGCGGTACGCCGTGAAGCCCGGCAGCAACGGGGTGATTCCGGCGAGCGTGACCACCAGCGGCGAGATGCCCCCGCCGCGGCGCAGCAGGCCGGTGGCGAGCCCCACCACGACCGCCGCCGCGCCGGTGGCCGCCACCACGCCGATGCCGAGGAGCTGGGTGAGCGCGCCGTAGGTGCCCCACCCGGCCGCGCCCGCGAGGCCGGCGGCGAGCAGCGGGCGCCACCGGGCGTACCCGGCCAGGGAGAACGACGCCGCGGCCAGGGCGGCCGCCAGCACGGACAGGCTGAACCGGCCCGCGCTGGTGGGCAGCTCGCCGGCCACCTCGAGCACGATCCCGAACGTGAACCCGATCTTCAGCGCGAGCACGACGCCGGTGAGGAGGCCCGCGGAGAGCAGCGCGATCTCGGCCACCCGGCCCGCCGACGTGACGTAGTAGCTCGAGATCGCGTCCTGCACGGTGCTGACGACCGACAGCCCCGAGAGCAACACCGTGATGCTCGCCGCGACCACCAGGGATGGTCGGGTGCCCGGCGGGATCACACCGGCGGCGAACAGCATGAGCGTGGCGCCCGTGCCGATCAGCCCGCCGACCACCTGCCGGAAGAACGCGGGCAAGCCCCACCGGTTCAGCAGCCGCCCGAGCCGGTCGATGAGCCCCGTCACGAGGAACGCGGCCAACGCGGTGACCGGTGCCGCGCCGAGGAGCAGCGCAATGGACCCGGCGAGCCCCGCCCACCCGGCGGTGGCGACCCACCGCGGGTACGGGTGCGGCGCGCTGACCGCCTCGGAGAGCGCGGCGGACGCGCCCTCGACGTCCAGCTCGGCCCGCTCCACCCGCTCGACGATCCGGGCGACCTCCTCCAGCCGCGTCAGGTCGAGCGCGCGGTAGTGGACCAGCCGCATGGACGTGACCGGCGCCGCCGCCATCCCCCGGTGGCAGGACATGGTGATCGAGCTGAACGTGATGTCGACGTCCACTGCGGACAGACCGGCCGTCGCCGCCAGCCGCAACATCGTCTGCGAGGTCTCGTCCACGCTCTCGCCGCTGGAGAGCAGCACCTCGCCCACTCGCATGCAGAGGTCGAGCACCTGCTGCACCCGCGCGTCGTCCGGCACCCGCGGGCCGAGCGGCCGCATCAGCTGCACCGTGGGCGGGCCGGCGTGCAGCAGCCCGTGCGCCTCGCGGCGGAGCGCGCTGCGGACCCTCCGGGTGAACCGCTCGCCCGGCGTCATCCGGCCCCGCCCACGGGGGCGGCGATCGACTTCCGCATGGCGCCCAGGGTAGGTGCGGGCCATGGGTGCGCCACTAGGATGGCCGCCGATGCCCGCCGGTGTAGCTCAGTGGTAGAGCAACCGCCTTGTAAGCGGTAGGTCGTCGGTTCGATCCCGACCTCCGGCTCCACGTCTGACCAGCGAGTCCTCTCGCCAAATCAGCGCCCGGACGTGCGACGGGCCGGGAAGGGTCGCGCCAAGGGCAACATCGAGCGGTTGGGTACCGGCGCTCTGCGGGTGCGTGTGTACGCCGGCATCGACCCCGTCACCGGCCGGCCGCACTATCCCGCGAGATCATCCCGCCTGGCCAGAAGGCGGAGAGGGAGGCCGAAGCCGGACGTAGCCGATTGCCGGGACAGCGATCAAGCGCCGCACCAGGACACGAGTAGTGACAGGAAGTGTGGTCAACCGGTGCGGTACCGGTGGGCTGCAGCGATGTGTGGCCGACAAGACGTACTCGTCGCGGGCGAACCGGCCCTACCTGCGCCAGCGCAAGATCACCGCGACCATCCCGGTGAAGGCCGACCAGGCCGCCAACGAGGTCAAGAAGGGCTCACGGGGCGGGTGCACGTCGCCACGATCGACATCTGGCTGCGCGCCCTGGCCGCACCACTTCCTGAACACGGCCTGGTCAACGGCCGCGTAGGTACCGGCGGTACCGCGGCGAACGGCGAGGGCGGCTTGGGCTGTGGAGGTGGCGCCGGGACCGGCGCCGGAGCAGGCTCAGCACGCGGGACCGGGGTTGACGACACTCGTACACACCGGAGGGAGGACGACATGCGCGGAGCAAGTGGCAACCCGACCGATGGCGCGCGGATCAGGGGCCTGCTGCTGTCGGTACTCGGCGTCGGCGCGCTCCTCATCGCTCCCGGTGCGGCCGGGCCGGGTGCCCCTCCGACGGCGGCGGCAGTACGCACTTCCTCGGAGCTGCCGGATACCCGCCCCCCGGCGTCGCAGCTGGGCGGCGGCTTCAGCGCGAACGGCGGCAACTGGTCGGGCTATGTCGCGACGGGTAAGGGCCTCCGGTCGGTGTCCGCGCGGTGGGCCGAACCCGTGGTCACCTGCACATCGACCGCCGAGACGTTCTCGCCGTGGGTCGGTATCGACGGCTACGGCAGTGGCACCGTCCAGCAGGCCGGTGTGGCGACCGACTGCTCGTCCGGCAAGCCGGTCTACCGCGCGTGGTACGAGACGGCCCCGGAGCCTCCGGTCTACTATCCGCTCGCTGTCCATGCCGGGGATGAGGTCACGGCCGAGGTGGCCCGCAGCGGCAGCACGTACACGATGAGGATCAGTGACGTCACCCGGAACTGGACGAGGAGCGCGATCAAGTCCTTCCAAGGGAACAACGTCTCCGCCGAGGTCGTGCTGGAAGCGCTGGCAGGCAGGTTCCCGAGGTTCGGAGAGGTCGCCTTCACCCACGCCACCGTCGACGGGAAGCCGCTGGGCTCGGCCAAGCCCATCGCCATCGACGCCACCGACGCCACGGGCTTCTTGACCGCCACCGGCCCGCTGTCCGGGGGTAGTTTCGCCGTCCGCCCTCTCCGCGAGTAGGGCCGGCGCGGGCGCGCGAACCCACCCCGCTCGCGGCCGGCCGGTGCTCTGACGACCATTCGATATCCGGGGCCGCTGGCCGCGAAGCGTCGGCCTCGGCGGTGCGCCGGAGGAGACGGGCCGGATGCGACGGCACGGTGTCACGAAGGCGCCCTTTCCGGCCAGCAGCATCCGGCTTCGCCAGTTCCCCGAGACGGCTCCACGAGACCCGGGTCGAGATCCCGGGGGCGACCTCTGCCATCGGCGAGCCTTCTCCCATGGATCCATTTCTCGCCAGACCGCTCAGATCACCGCCGGCAACAGAGTCCCCGGCTCCGGAGCGGGTCGCGCCGAGTTCCTCGACGCCGCACCAAGGGCATGGCAGGACCTCGACCCCGACGACCACCCGTTCATCCGGGCCATCGCGGAGCAGATGCGCGAGCACGACGAGCGCGAACAGTTCCTCGCCGGCATCGACCTCGTCCTCACGTGCATCACCACCATCCATCCACCCGCCACATCGAAGCCGTCACGTACCCGGACCCCTCGATACGCCGGCCGCCGTCCAGGCGAACAACCTGATTGATCGGTCAGTATCGGGAGCCGGCCCCGGCGAGGCACGCTGGCCGGACTCCGACACCCGGCTCACGACCACTCGGGAGGACTCGAGCGATGCCCACGTTCCCGCCGATCGCCCACATCGCAATCACGGTCGCCGACCTCGACCGAAGCACCCGCTGGTACACGGCGCTGTTCGGCTCCGAGCCGGTGCTCGACGAGGACGAGAGGACGGGGGGCTTCCACCACACCGTCTTCGCCATCGGTGACGGTCAGCTGTTCGGCCTGCACACCCACCCGGGCGGTCCGGCCGGCGACCCGTTCGACGAACGCCGAACCGGGCTCGACCACGTGGCGTTCGCGTGCGCCGACCGCGATGAGCTCGAGTCGTGGCGCAGGAGGCTGGACGAGCTGGGCATCAGCCACGGGGGCATCGTGGATGCCCACTACGGATCCGGGCTGTCGTTCCGCGACCCGGACAACATCGCGCTCGAGTTCTTCGCGCCGCCGGCGGGCTGAGCCGCACAACGCCGGCCCCCGGAGGTGGTCCAACTCGGTCCGGGCCGCTGTGGTGCTCAACCGCACATGATCCGTCCGAGATGGGCGGTAGCGCGCTGCCGAGGGCTGTGGCCCTCATCCCGCGGCGATCACCCGGCCTCCGGAGGGTCATCGGCTCGACCGGAGCGCATCGGCGTTCGGCTCAGCTCACGTCCGGCCCGAGGCGCGTCCGTCCGAACGGCGTTGGGCCGGGTGGTGTCACCTGCTACAGCTTGGCGATGACCGTCTCACCAGACCTTCCCCGGCGCCCTCGTGGGCTCCATCTTCATGGGCTCGGTCGAGGGTTTGCGATGCCGAGGAGGCGTGCGATGGCGGAGTTCGAGAGGGGATCAGTTCGAGCGAACGGCCTGGGGTTCGAGTACCTGGCGATGGGGAAGGGGCCGCTCGCGCTGTGCATGCACGGCTTCCCCGACTCGCCCTACAGCTACCGGTATCTCCTGCCGGCGCTCGCCGACGCGGGTTACCGGGCGGTGGCACCGTTCAACCGGGGCTTCGCCCCCACCGAGCTGCCCGGCGACAGGCACCACGTGCACAGCAGCACGATGGTGGCCGACCAGAACGCCTTGCACGAGGCGCTCGGAGGCGGTGAGGACGCGGTCCTCGTCGCGCACGACTGGGGCGCGGTGGCAGCGTGGGGTGCGGCGGGGAAGGCGCCGGATCGGTGGCGGCGCTGCATCGTCATCAACATCCCGCCGTTCGCCATCTTCGCCGAGAACATCCCCACCTACGACCAGATCAAGCGCTCGTTCTACTTCTGGTACTTCCAGATGCTGCACGTGGCGGCCGACGTGATCGCCGCGGACGACTTCGCGTTCATCGATCGGATCTGGGGGGACTGGTCGCCGGGGTACGACGCGAGCGAGGACCTGCCCCACGTCAAGGACTGCATCCGCGACCCGGCTCACTTCCAGGCCGCGCTCGGCTACTACCGCTGCCAGTTCGACCCGACGCGATTCGGGTCACCGGAATGGGTGGCCGAGCAGTCGGATGCGTGGGGTTCGAACATCACCCAGCCGACGCTGTACCTGCACGGCACCCAGGACGGCTGCCACGGGATGTCGCAGGCGCAGGTGGACCGCGTGCCGACGCTGTGCGGGCCCGGCTCGCGATCCGAACTGATCGAGGGAGTCGGGCACTTCATGATGGTCGAGCGGCCTACCGAGATCAACAAACGGATCATCGGATTCCTGGACGGCAAGGGCTAGGTGAGACTCCGAACGCGACCTGGTGCTACCTGCATCCGCGTGCTCAGGGTGTCGTCGCACCTCGCGGGCAGATCATGACGTCCTGATCGACACTCCCGCGCGTTCCCGTGCCGGATCCGCCCGTCTTCGCGCAGAGACCCTGGTCATGGTCGCGCCACCGACCTCCGGCGCCGCCGGCCGCGGGGTCCGAGCCCCACCGAAGCCTCCCCCGACGGCTCGCCGCCGCATTCGCGTGCTTCGATCACCCTTTCGCGTGATCCTGCGCGACAGCGCTCCCCGACCCGAGAGGTTCGAGATGTTCGAGCGGACCGCATGACCCTGCTGGAGATCGCAGGGCTCGTCGCCGCAGCTCTGGCCGGGACCGGAGGATGCCTGCTCGGCGTCCGCGCGGCCGACGCGCTGAACCGCAAGCTCGGGCGCGATGTTCCCCGGGAGGGAGCGCCGTCCGGCACGCCGGACGAGGGACCCGGGACCGACTGAGGAGTTCGGCGGCGAACTCCTCGGGGTGACCGATCCGTTCACGACCAGCGGCGCACCTCGCTGCTGGTATGGCCGCATGAGCGTTGATGCGACGAGGACGAGGCCCGCGACCTGGGAGCGCCTCCACAGGTCCTTGCGCGGGGACCTCGTGACGCCATCCGATCCCCGCTACGACCGGGCCCGGGTGGGTTACTGGGCACAGTTCGACGGGGTGCGTCCGGCGGCGGTCGCGTTCTGCGAGACACCTGGTGACGTCGCCGCCTGCCTGGCGTTCTGCCAGGACGCCGATGTCCCGGCCGTGCCGCGCAGCGGCGGGCACAGCCTCGGCGGGTACTCGCTCACCGACGGTCTCGTCATCGACGTCTCGCGCATGTCGGGGGTCGGCACCAGGCGGGCCGGTGCCGAGGTCACGGCGGTCGTCGGGGCGGGTGCGCGCCAGGTCGACTCGCTGTCCGCGCTGTGGCGGGACGGCGTCGTCGTTCCCGGCGGGCTGTGCCCGACGGTGTCTGCGGGCGGCTTCGTCAGCGGCGGCGGGTTCGGCTGGACCACCCGTCGCTACGGCATGGCATGCGATCACGTGCTCGCGGCGGAGGTCGTCCTCGCCGACGGGCGGGTGGTGCGGTGCTCCGAGTCCGTGGAGCCCGACCTGTTCTGGGCGCTGCGCGGGGCCGGCGGCGGGAACTTCGGCGTGATCACCCGGTACGAGATGCGCGCGCGGCGCATCCCCACGATCGTCACCTACCACCTCCGCTGGCCGTGGCACGCGGCCGAGGCCGTGATGGCGGCCTGGCAGCGGTGGGTCGTCGAGGCGCCCGACGAGCTGGGTTCGGCGCTCACCGTCACGCTGGCCGGTGCCGAGCCCGCGACCGTCGATCTCGCCGGCGGGTGGCTGGGCGACCGGGCCGCGCTCGAACGCCTCCTCGACGCACTGGTGGCGGAGGCCGGCAGCCGGCCGGAGACCCGGACCGTGCAGGAGGACGCGTACCGCGACGCGATGATGGCGGCGTACGGCGTGGCCGGGACGACGGCGGCCCAGCGGCACTGGTCCGGCCAGAACCCGGAGGCGGTCATCCCGCGCCAGCACTTCGCCGTCGACCGCAACGTGCTGCTCGAACGGCCGGTCCCCGACTCGGGCATCGCCGAGGTGCTGGCCGCGCTCGAGCACGGTCGCAGGCCGGGCCAGGTCCGCCTGCTGAGCTGCTTCGCCCTCGGTGGTCAGGCCAACCGGGTGGCCCGCACCGCGTCCGCGTACGTCCACCGCGACGCCCAGATCTACATGGCGTACTGGGTCGGCCTGGATCGGGATCGCCCCGACGGTGCCGACCGGCATGCCGCGGAGGCGTGGGCGGACGCAGGCTTCGCCGTGATCGACCGGTACGCAGGCGGCGAGGCGTACCAGAACTTCATCGATCCCCGGCTCGGTGCCTGGCGGGAGGCCTACTACGCCGAGAACCACGCCCGGCTGGTCGAGGTGAAGCGGACCTACGACCCGCACGGGTTCTTCCGCTTCGCGCAGTCGATCGGCGTGGCAGGATCGGCGGCGTGACCGTCACCGCTGATCACACCGTGATGGCGGAGCCGCGCCCGTGCGAGCGCTGCTCCAAGGTCTCGCTCCTCTGGGTGGTCGGACGCTGTGCCGACTGCATCGCCGAGCTGGGGCTCCAGGACGACCGCACCGAGTACGACGCGTGGAAGGCCGACGTCCAGGCCGAGTACGGCCGGAAATGAGCCCCGGCGGCCGTGCGTCCTGGTGACGGCGAGGTCCTCCACTTCTCCGAGGACCCGACGATCACCGAGTTCGTCCCGCACGTCGCCGCCACCGCGCGCGTTCCCGGCGCCTACGTGTGGGCGGTCGACGCGGAGCGGGCGCCCGCGTACTGGTTCCCGCGGCAGTGCCCCCGGGTGCTCACGTGGCCCACCGCGGGCTCGACGGTCGCGGACGTCGACCGGATCATCGGCCCGTCCGCCGCCCCCCGCCTGCACGCCGTGGAGTACGCGTGGTTGGAGCGGATGCGCACGGTGCGGCTGTACGCCTACCGGCTGCCTGCGGCGCCGTCCGTCCGTTCCGCGAGCCGGAGCCGGCGCGCCTGCGGGGCGAGGCCGAGCCGACGGCCCACGTCGCGGAGGTGCCGGTGCGGCCGCTCGGTCCGCCGGAGCGGGTCGGCGACCTCTTCGCGCTCCACGAGGAGGCGAGCATCGAGCTGCGCGTGCTCCCGCGGCTGTGGCCCCTCTGGGACGCGATCGTGGCGAGCACACTCGGGTTCAGCGGGATCAGGCTGCGGAACGCCCAGCCGCCCCGCCCCGCGTGAGCGTGAAGACGCCGGACCTCAGCCTTCGGCCAGCCGTTCGAGCCGGTCGCGGTACGCGGCCCACCGGGCGGCGTCGCGACCGTGAGCTGATCCGTGCGAGGCGAGGTCACGGCGCCACCGGCGCCACCTCGACGCCCAGCTCGGTGGCCCCGACGAACTGGCGGGCGGCGATGCTGCCCATCGGCATGATCGGCCCGGCCTGGACGTCGCGCCACATGCGCTCGAAGGGCATGGCGCGCCCGAACCCGGCTCCGCCGTTCACCTCGGCCAGCCGCTGCAGGATCTCGGTGGCGTTGTGCGCCGCCACGTGCTTGACGGTGATGCAGCGCGCCACGGCCTCCTGCACCTCGAGGGCGTGCAGCTCGCGGGAGACGACCTCCTCGACGTGACGGTGGATCACCGCCCGTGACGACTCCAGCAGCATCCGGCAGTGGCCGACGGCGTCCTGCACGACCGGGTCGGTGCCGCGACCCGAGGCGGTGAGCCGGTCGGCCGTCCACCGCAGGGCACCGTTCGCGACCCCCGTGTAGACGGCGGCGAACGCCGGCATCGCCCACGCCCACACCGTCTCCATGACGCGCCGGTCGAGGTGGCCGATCGGCAGCGAGTGGACGACCGCGGACTCCGGCACGAAGACGCCGTCGAACTCCAGGTCGTCACTGCGGGTGGAGCGCATGCCGAGGGTGTCCCAGGTGGGGTGGACGCGGATGCCGGGCGAGCCCATGGACACCGCGCACAGCAGCAGCCGCGGGCCGCCCTCGGCATCCGGGTCGCGCGCGGTGGTGGAGAAGTCGGTGGCGATCGCCGAGTTCGTCGCGAAGATCTTCCGACCGGTCAGCAGGTACCCGCCGTCGGTGCGCCGGGCCACCGTGTTGGCGTCGGTCATGCGGTTCGCCAGCCCGCGCTCCGCGGTGAGGGCCGCCCACACCAGCGTGCCCTCCGCGGCCCGGCGGAGCAGGCCGGCCAGCCGCTCGTCCCCGGTGCGGCGCCACACGCTCGCCCACTGGCCGAGCGGCGAGATGTGCATGGCAAGCGACAACGCGGTCGAGCCGTCCCCGGACGCGATCCGCTCCAGAACCGCGACGACCTCCGGCAGCCCCGCGCCGGACCCGCCGAGCTCCTCGGGCACCGACATCCGCATGATGCCCGCCTCGGCGAGGTCGGCGTAGTTGTCGTGCGGGAACGAGGCCTCGCGGTCGTGCTCGGCAGCGCGCTCGGCGAACGTCCGCGCGAGCCGATCGGCCTCGGCGAGGATCCGCTCACCGCGTTCGCTGGTAGTCGTCGACATGTCCCGGATTCTGTCGGCCGCGGTGGTGGGTGTCACGGGAACGCTCGCGAGGCGGCGAGCCGGCGCCGGGGATGGCGGGGCTTGATCAGCGGAGATGGGACCGGGCATCCGCACGTGAGCGCTGGTCCCGATTGCGACGATCATCGCGACGATCACCGGTCCAGGTTCGGTGACCGACGGCCGGCGGTCAGTTCCCCTCCTCGGTGACGCCGGCCGGGTGCAGCCGGACCAGCAGGAGCGCGTCGAGGATGCGCCACCAGTCGCCTTCGGCGGGCTCGGCGCCGACGGCCGGCCCCACCTGGGAGAGGAGGTCGACCAGCGCCCTCGCCACCTCGCCCGGGTCCCGGTCGGGCCCGGCGAGGGCGGCGGCGGTGCGGCGGAACCGCTCGGTGCGCGCGACCCGTACCAGCGACGGCGGCGGGCCGGCCGGAGCCGACGGCACGGCGGTGCCGAGGTCGACCGTCAGGGCCGGTGCCGAGCGCGCGGGCCAGCCGCTCGAGGGCGGCGAGTGTGGGGTTGCGATGCCTCGTGGCTTCCCCAGGCCATCGCGGCCGCGGTCGTCATCGGGACGGCCGGATCGGTGGTCGTGGGAGCGCCACGGACGGTCGTCCAGCGGTCCATCCCCCGATCTGCGCTGGGGTGCGTCGGAGCCGTGTTCGGGATCGTCGAGGCGGCGGTGACCCTCGCCGGTGCGGTGCTCGGTCCGGTCGGTGCGCAGCTCGCGGGCCTCGGGGCCGCGGCCGGCGGCGCCGTCGTGCTCGCCGTGGCCGGCGTCGTGGTCACCGTTCTGGTCGTGCCACGGGCCGCATCTGTGCTGTGATGCCGGGGTGCCCCCAGCGCCGGCGGCGGTTGCCGCGCGGCTGGCCGCCGACGCCGACCCCGCGGTCGGCGCGCTGGCCCGCCGCGAGCTGCTCGACGACCCGGCCCCGGACGAGGACGTCCTGCGGAGCCCCCTCGTGCGCGGGTTGCTCGCCGGGCTCGAGGACCGGGCCACGCTGGAGCGCCCGTACGCCAAGTGGACCGGGGCGCACTGGCGGCTCGTCTCGCTCGTCGAGCTCGGCATACCGCCCGGGTACGGGCCGGCCGTGCGGGCCGCGGAGGTGGTGCTCGAGCACTGGGCCGCCACCGAGCGGTTCGCCCGCGTCCCGGTCGTCGACGGCCGGCACCGGATGCACGCGTCGCAGGAGGGGAACGCGGTGGCGGTGGCCTGCCGGCTCGGCATGGCGGGGGACGAGCGGGTGGCCAGGCTCGTCGCGCACCTCGTCGCCGGGCAGTGGCCGGACGGCGGCTGGAACTGCGATCGACGCCGCGCGGCGTGCCGCTCGTCCGTTCACGAGACGTTGCCCGCGCTCTGGGGCCTGCACGAGTACGCGACCGCGACCGGTGACCCGCAGAACCACCGCGGTGCCGGTCGCCCCGCAGGAGGGCCGGCCGCTGCGGCGGCCGCCGAGGTGCTGCTCGCGCGGGACGTCGTGTTCGCGGCGGGCAGCGACCGGCCGTTGCACCGGTCGGTCGTCGACCTGCACTACCCGCCCTACTGGCATTACGACGTTCTGCAGGCGCTCGTCGTGCTCGACCGGGCCGGTCACCGGGGCGATCCCCGGACTCGCAGGGCGCGGCGGGTGGTGGCCGGGAAGCAGCGGAAGGACGGCGGCTGGTGCGCCGTGCGCCCGTGGTGGCGGCCGCCGCGATCGACGGGGCTGGTCGAGGCCGTCGACTGGGGGCCCGCAGCGCATCAGATGGTCACGCTGAACGCGCTGCGCGTGCTCACGGCCGCCCGCTGACCGCGCTCAGTCGCCGGGACGGCGGTACGACTCCCGCGCCGCGGCGGCCTTCTCCAGCAGGGACGGCAGGTCCTCTGCGGCGATGAGCTGGCGCGTCTCCAGGTGCGAGAAGGCGCCGGTGCTGCTCACCGCCACGGAGACGGCGGCGGCGGTGGCCGAGTCGGGGATGTCGAGGACGACGAACCCGTCCCGGTCGCCGAACATGTAGTAGATCTTCTCGAGCGAGCCCCCGACGCTCTCGGCGAGCTGCCGGACCGCGGCCGTCCGCTCGCCCGGCTTCATCATCATCCGGTCCCACGTCTCCGGCTTGTAGGTGAAGAAAATCGCGAACTTGGCCATGGCGAACCTCCTCGCGCCGATGGGTCGGCCAGTGCACCACCGGTGCCGAAACCTGTCGAGCGGCCGAACGGCTCAGGTGTCGTGCGCCTCGGGGTCGCGCGCGAGCACCGACCGGCCGCCGTCCACCGGCACCGTGGCACCGGTGACGTACGCGGCGTCGTCGGACAGCAGGTGCGCGATCACGGAGGCCACCTCCGAGGCCGTACCCACTCGGCCGAGCGGATGGATCCGGCGCATCTCCTCCTCGACGTGCGCGGCGCCATCGCGGCCGAGCCCCTCGAGGAACGACGCGTAGCGCTCGGTGGCGATCGAGCCGAGCGCCACCGCGTTCACGCGTACCCCGCGCGCGCCGTACTCGACGGCGAGCGCGCGTGTGAGGCCCTCGATCGCCGCCTTCGCCGTGACGTACGGCGTGCAGCCGGGTACCGCGCGCTGGGCCTGGTGGGACGAGACGTTGACGATCGCGCCGCCGGTGCCGGCTGCGAGGAAGCGGCGCACCGCCGTGGTGGCCCCGACGACGGCCGGGGCGAGGTTGGTGCGGACGAGGTCGAGGACCTCGTGCGCCGGGGCGGTGTGCACCGAGGCGTCGCGGAAGACCGCGGCGTTGTTGACCCAGCCGGTGAGCGGCGCCGCGCGCTCGGCGCGGTCGGCGGCCTCCTCGGTGACCGCATCGTCGGCTGCGCTGCCGGCCACGGCGACCGCGCGGGGGTGGGTGGCGATCCAGCCGAGCGCGCCGGGGTCCAGCTCGATCGCGACCACGTGGGCGCCGTCGCGCAGCAGTCGTTCGACCACGGCACGCCCCACTCCACGGCCTCCTCCGGTGACGACGACGGACCGTGGCGCGGGGACGGACGGCACGGCTCCAGCCTAACGAGGACCTGACACTCCCTCGGGGTGTGATGGTCGTTGCGATTTCGTGATCGGGGGCTGAAACTATGCCTGTCGACCGTGCGTAGAACGCCGAAAATCGCCGCGTGACCTGGCGGAACGGCCCCCTTCCCGGCATGCGTGATCGTCAAACGTGTATGTGATAGCGCTCACATTTTCTAGCCGGACCGGCCGATCAGACATCGGCGAAGCGGTTTCGGGCCTGTTAAGTTCCCCTGACATGGCCGCACTTGCTGGATCCCCCGACCGCGTACGTCCCAAACGCGGGGAGCAGCTGATGATCGGTCACCCGGAGGTCTCCGATGGCGTGGCGTGCTGGCGTCTGGCCGAGGCCACCGGGGTCCTCGACGTCAACTCCCGATACAGCTACCTGTTGTGGTGCCGTGATTTCGCCGCCACGTCCGTGGTGGCGCGCCGTGACGGGGAGCTGCTGGGGTTCGTCACCGGGTTCCGTCGGCCCGAGGAGCCGTCCACGCTGGTCGTCTGGCAGGTCGGGGTGGACGCCGCGGCGCGCGGGCAAGGCGTTGCGGCGGAGATGCTCGACGCGCTGTTCGACCGGGTGCCCGGGGTCGACCACCTCGAAGCCACCGTCACACCCGACAACACGGGGTCCATCGCGCTGTTCAGCCGCTTCGCCGAGCGGCACGGTGCTCCGGTGAGCCGCAGCGAGCTGTTCGGGGTCGAACTGCTCGGTCCCGGCCACGAACCCGAGATCTTGTTCCGGATCGGACCGGTCGACCGCTGACCTGACGATCACACGACCGTTTCACAGGGGGAGGCCCGTGGAAACGACCGTTTTCGACGACCTCGAGTCCGAGGTCCGCAGCTACTGCCGGAGTTGGCCGGTGGTATTCGACTCCGCCAAGGGGTCGCATATCACCGATATCGACGGCAAAAAATATCTCGATTTCTTCGCCGGCGCCGGTGCGCTCAACTACGGGCACAATCCGCCGGCGCTGAAAGCGCCGCTCCTCGACTACCTCGCGCGCGACGGCATCACCCACGGCCTCGACATGTACACCACGGCCAAGGGCGAGTTCCTGCGCACCTTCGAGGATCTCGTGCTGAAACCGCGCGGGCTCGACTACAAGGTCCAGTTCCCGGGGCCGACCGGCGCCAACACGGTCGAGTCGGCCCTGAAACTCGCGCGCAAGCTCACCGGCCGCGAGTCGATGATCAACTTCACGAACGGGTTCCACGGCATGACGCTGGGCGCCCTGTCCGTCACCGGGAACTCCATGAAACGCGGCGGCGCGGGCGTCCCGCTCGTGCACGCCACCCCGATGCCGTTCGACAACTACTTCGACGGCACGGTCCCGGACTTCCTGATGTTCGAGAAGCTCCTCGGGGACGCGGGGAGCGGCCTGAACGAGCCCGCGGGCGTCATCGTCGAGACCGTGCAGGGTGAGGGCGGCATCAACCCGGCCCGCATCGAGTGGCTGCAGGGGCTGGAGGACCTGTGCCGGCGCCACGGCATGATCCTCATCGTCGATGACGTGCAGATGGGCGTCGGCCGCACCGGCCCGTTCTTCTCGTTCGAGGCCGCAGGCATCCGGCCCGACATCGTCTGCCTCTCGAAGTCGATCAGTGGCTACGGCCTGCCGATGGCCCTCACGCTCATCAAACCCGAGCTCGACCAGTGGGGCCCCGGCGAGCACAACGGCACGTTCCGCGGGCACAACCCCGCGTTCGTCACGGCCACCGCGGCGCTGCGCGAGTACTGGGCCGACGACACGCTCGAGCGCTCCACCATCGCCAAGGGGGAGCGGGTGGGAGAGGCGCTCGCCGAGCTGGCGGCCTCCTCGGACAGCGTGGAGCTCACGCCCAAGGGGCGTGGTCTCGCCCGCGGCCTGTCCTTCTCCCAGCCCGAGCTCGCCGCCAAGGCGTGCGCCGCGGCCTTCGAGCGGGGACTGATCATCGAGACCGCCGGCCCCACCGACGAGGTCATGAAGTTGATGCCGCCGCTCACGATCACCGATGCCGAGCTCGAGGAGGGACTGGAGATGGTCGGCGAGTCCGTCCGCGCCGTCACGGAGGGGATGTCGGCGTGATCGTCCGCACTCTCGAGGAGATCACCGACACCGAGCGCGACGTCAAGACGGAGCACTGGCGCAGCAAGCGCATCGTGCTGGCCGGCGACGGTGTCGGGTTCTCCCTGCACGAGACCGTGCTCGACGCCGGCTCGGTCAACGACTTCTGGTACGCCAACCACATCGAGGCCGTCTGGGTGATCGAGGGCGAGGGTGAGCTCACCGACAAGGACAACGACGTCACCTACGAGCTCCGCCCCGGCTCGGTCTACGTCCTCAACGGCCACGAGCACCACCAGCTGCGCCCGCGCACGCAGATGCGCACGGTGTGCGTGTTCAACCCGCCGGTGACCGGACGCGAGGTGCACGACGAGAACGGCGTGTACCCGCTGATCGTCGAGCCGGCGCCGGCGGCGGAGGCCTCCTGACGGAGGCCGCCGTCCCGGGCGTCGCGAACGGCCGCCACCGCGCAGGCGTGGCGGCCGTTCGCCAGGTCGAGGGAGGTGTGATGGACCAGGGGTGGCTGGAAGGCCTCGTACTCGGCGAGGTGGTGAGATCGCGCGCCGAGACCCACGGGAGCGCGGCGTTCCTGAAGTTCCGCGACGGCGAGCTCTCCTTCGCGGAGGTGGACGCCGCCGCCGACAGGTACGCCAACGGGTTCGCCGCGGAGGGCGTCCGCCGCGGTGACCACGTGGCGGTGATGCTGCCGAACTGCCCCGAGTTCGTGCCCGTGATCGTCGCGCTCGCGCGGCTGGGCGCGGTCGCGGTGCCGGTGAACACGGCGTACCGGGGGGAGCTGCTGCGCCACGTGCTGGACAGCGCCGACGTCTCGACGTTGCTGATCGACGCCGAGTACGTCGATCGCCTCCCCGCGGTGCTGCCGACCGTGCCCGGTGCGGTCCGCCTGATGGTGCGGGGCCGGGAGCCCGCGCTCGACCAGCTCGGTGACGGCGCGCTGCCGATGGCGCGCCTGCTCGCGCACGGCGCCGACCGGGTCGACGGGGGCGCGCGGTTCTCCGACATGCAGGCGATCATGTACACGTCCGGCACCACCGGCCGCTCCAAGGGCGCGATGGTGCCGCACGCACTGGCCCTGACCTGCGCGTGGGATTCGCTGGACTTCCTGAACCGGTGGGGGAAGACGACCTACTGCCCGCTGCCGCTGTTCCACGCGGCCGGCCTGTGGGACGGCGTGTTCTCCTCGCTGCTGTCCGGCAGCCCGATCGGCATCGTGGAGCGGTTCAGCGCCTCGCGATTCTGGGACGACGTGCGCTACTTCGACGCGCAGGTCACCATGAGCGTGTTCGCGATGATCCCGATCCTGCTGAGCGCCCCGCCGGACCCCCGGGACCACGACCACCCCCTCGAGACGTTCTACATGGGCAAGTCGGCGCTGGACGCACCGCTGCTGGAGCGCTTCGGCGTGCGGTCGGCCGAGACCTACACCAGCACCGAGGTCGGCATCGCCACCGGCAGCCCGTACGGGCAGTGGCGGCTGGGCTCGATGGGGCAGGCGCACGCCGAGCGCTTCGAGGTGGCCGTCGTCGACGAGGACGACCGGGAGGTCCCCGCGGGCGAGCCGGGCGAGCTCGTCGTGCGGCCGAAGCAGCCGTTCGTGATCACGACCGGCTACTACGGGATGCCCGAGGCCACCGCCAGGGCGTTCCGCAACATGTGGTTCCACACCGGCGACCGCGCGTGGCGCGACGACGACGGCTACTTCTACTTCCTCGACCGGATCGCCGACGCCATCCGCAGGCGCGGGGAGAACATCTCGGCGTTCGACATCGAGTGCGAGGTCAACCTGCACCCGGCCGTCGTCGAGTCGGCCGCCTTCGGCGTGCCGTCCGAGCTGGGTGAGGAGGACGTCAAGCTGGCGGTCGTTCGCGCCCCCGGCGCCGACCTGTCCCCGGCCGAGCTCGCCGCGTACTGCGCCGCCAAGCTGCCGTCGTTCATGGTGCCGCGCTACATCGAGTTCGTGGGTGAGCTGCCCCGCACCCCCACCGACAAGGTCGCCAAGCACACCCTGCGTGCGATGGGTGATCAGGGCATCACGCCGGGTACCTGGGACCGCGAGCGCGCGACGCCGAGCACGCGGGCCACGCAGGCCTCCGCCGCGGCCGAGGCGACCCCGGGGAGGACGGCATGAACTGGGAGGACGGCCCTGACCATGCGGCGTTCCGGGAGGAGGTGCGCGCGTTCGTCCGGGACCGGTTCCCGGCGGCGTACACGCCTGACCCGGACGCCGAGCAGAGCCTCGAACCCGAGGACGTGTGGGGCTACAACTGGCCGGTCGACCGCAACAGCGCGGACGTCGCTCGCCGGGAGGGTGCCCGGGAGTGGGCCGCGGCGCTGGCCGAACGCGGCTGGATCGCCCCGCACTGGCCCGTCGAGTACGGCGGTGCGGGCCTGTCCGCCATGGAGGAGTTCATCCTCCAGGAGGAGATGATGCGGGCGCGCGTGCCCACCGTGAACGGCATCGGCGCGTTCCTGCTCGGCCCCACCCTGCTGGCCCACGGCACGGACGCGCAGCGCGCCGAGCACCTGCCCCCGATCGCCCGCGGCGAGCGCGCATGGGCCCAGGGCTTCTCCGAGCCGGGCGCCGGCTCCGACCTGGCGGGCCTGCGGACGCGGGCCGTGCGGGACGGCGACCACTACGTGGTGGACGGGCAGAAGGTGTGGACCTCGCTCGGCCACCACGCCGACTGGCTGTTCGTGCTGGTCCGCACCGATCCGGACGCGACGCCGAAGCACCGCGGGATCACGTTCCTGCTCGTCGACGTGAACACGCCCGGTGTCACCATCCGGCCGATCCGCGACATCCGCGGCGACGCGCCGTTCTCGGAGATCTTCTTCGAAGGCGCGCGGGTGCCCGTCGCCAACCGGGTCGGCGAGGAGAACCGCGGCTGGTACGTCGCGATGGACGCCCTCAGCTTCGAGCGGGCCGGGATCGGGGCCACGATCAAGTACGAGCAGGCGATCGCCCGCCTCGTCGAGCACATCGGCACGCCGGAGGGGCGGGAGCAGCTGCGGGAGGGCTGGGAGCGGGGCGCCCGGCAGGAGATCGCGCGGCGCTACGTCGAGGTGCGGGTGCTGTACAACATCGCCCGCTTCAGCGTCACGAACCCCGTACCGGGGTACGAGGCGTCGGTGAACCAGCTGTTCAGCGCCGAGCTGCACCAGCGGCTCGCCCGCACCGGCGCCCACGTGTTCGGCCGGCACGGCCTGCTGTGGCAGCGCGACGGCGCCCCGCTGGGCGCTGCCTTCACCCACATGCGCATGGACTCCGTGGCCGCCACCTTCCTCGGCGGCGCCTCGGAGATCCAGCGCAACGTCATCGCCACTCGAGGCCTCGGCCTGCCTCGTTCCTAGGAGGATCACATGACCGAAGGGCTGGACGTCGTCGTCAAGGACCGCGTCTGCTGGATCACCCTCGACCGGCCGAAGAAGCTCAACTCCCTGACCCCGGAGATGATGCACGGCCTGCGCAAGGTCTTCACCGACATCGACGACGACCCCGAGGTCTGCGTCGCGGTGCTGCGCGGGGCAGGCGAGAAGGGGTTCTGCGCCGGCATGGACCTGGACTGGTCCGAGTCGCTCACCAAGGCCGACCGGATCGAGCAGGGCCGCCTCGGCGAGAAGACGTTCGCGATGATGGAGCGGCTGTCGATCCCGGTGTTCGCCGCGGTGCACGGCTACGCCGTCGGCGGCGGGCTCGAGCTGGCGCTGGGCGCGGACTTCATCGTCTGCGCCGACAACGCGAAGATGGGGCTGGTCGAGATCACCCTCTCCGCCCGGCCGCCGCACCAGCCGAAGTTCATGGACGGCAAGGAGGACCCCGACCAGCCCGAGGTGGGCGGCAGCGCGCCCGGCTGGGGTGGGCTCAAGCGGCTGCCTGCCCGGATCGGCATGGCTCGGGCCAAGGAGATGCTCTTCACCGGCGTCCGCATCGACGCGCAGCGGGCCCTGCAGCTGGGCCTGGTCAACGACGTCTTCGCGGCCGACGAGTTCGACGACAAGGTGGCCGCGCTCGCCGAGCGGATCGCCGCGATGAACCGCTACAACCTGCGCCTGGTCAAGGAGCTCGTCACCGCCGGGTACGACTGGATCGAGCCCCACCCCAGCTGAGGAGTCCCGAGAAGATGCTGAAGATCTACCGGATCGACCACGTCGCCGTGGCCGCGCCCGACATCGACAAGCAGCTCGCGCTGCTGGAGGGCCTGTTCGGCTTCCGGCGCACCCACGTGTGGGACAACCCGGCGGCGGGCGTGCGCGGGGTCCGGCTCGCCGTGCCGGGCGCCGCCGGGCAGACGTGGGTGGTGCTCGCGCCGTCCGGCGAGGGCGGGTCGCTCCAGCGGTGGCTCGACGAGAAGGGCGGGCGGCCTGGACTGCACCACGTCGGTGCCGAGGTCCCGGACCTCGACGCCGCGGTCGCCGAGCTCGACAAGCGGGGGCTCCAGGTCACCGACTCCGTGCCCGGCCTCTGGGTGGAGGCGTCGCTGTCCCCGCCCGAGCACGGACCGGGGGTGCTGTGGCGCCTGCGCGGCCCCGGCCACCTCGCCATGCTCGGCGACGACGACGCGACCGCCGTCAAGCCCGTCGACGCGAACGGGCCCACCCTCGGCATCCGCGGGATCGACCACATCTGCCAGGCCTTCCACGACCGCGACGAGCTGTCGCGCTGGTACTCCGACCTCGCCGGGTTCGTCGAGGTCTGGCGCACCGCCGACGACGAGATCCCCGACATGGCCGACCTCGTGCTGAACGTCCCGGGCTCCAGCATCTGCTGGGAGGTGATCACGGGACGGGGGGAGGACTCCTTCGTCGACAAGTTCCTGGCGCGCAACGGGGCCGCCGCCCACCACGTGACGTTCGAGGTCGCCGACTGGGACGCCGCGCTGGCCGCCTGCGGCGTCCACGACATCCCGACGTTCGACGACGAGGAGGGCGTCAAGGACGGCGCCGCGTGGAAGCACACGTTCATCCACCCCAAGCACGCGGGCGGCGTGCTCGTGCAGCTGTTCTGGGAGGAACGGCCCGGCGTGTGGGTGCGCTCGGACAAGATCCCGCCCGCCAACTGACAGGGACCGCGCATGGATCTGACCCTGACCGAGGACCAGGAGCTCATCCGCAGCACCGCCCGTGACGTGCTCGCCGGGCGGGTGGCGACGGCAGGCGTCGACGCGGTGGCCGGCGACCCGGCGGGCTTCTCGGCCGACCTGTGGAAGGAGATGGTCGAGCTCGGCTGGACCGGCCTGGCCGTTCCGGAGACCTACGGCGGGGTCGGCGAGGGCTTCCTCGAGGCCTGCCTGCTGCTGGAGGAGATGGGCGCGGCCCAGGTGCCGAGCCCCTTCCTGCACACGGTGGCCTGCGGGGCGACGATCGAGCGGCACGGCTCGGCCGAGCAGCGGGAGCGGTGGCTGAGCGGGATCGCCGAGGGCCGGTCGATCGCCTACGCCGACGGGGCGGCCGTCACGGCCACGGCGTCCGGCGACGGGTACGTCCTCGACGGCACCGCGCGGTTCGTGCCCTTCGCGCAGGCCGTCGACGACCTGCTGGTGGTGGCGGGGTCCACCGCCTTCCTCGTCGACCGGGCCGCGGCAGGCGTCAGCACCGAGCGGCTCGACGTGGTCGGCCCGAACGCGGAGCACGACGTCCGGTTCGCGGGCGTCGCCGTGCCGGCCGAGCGCGTGCTCGGCGCGGCAGGCGGTGGCTCTGCGGTCGCCGCGACGGCCACCGCGTTCGGCGCCGCCGCGACGTGCGCGGAGATGGTGGGTGGCGCGCAGCGCGTGCGCGACACGACCGTGGAGTACGCGGGGCAGCGCGAGCAGTTCGGCCGCCCGATCGGCAGCTTCCAGGCCGTGCAGCACCACTGCGCGGACATGGCGATCGACGTCCTCACCGCGCGGTTCATCGCGTTCGAGGCGATCTGGCGGCTCACGGCGCCCGGGCAGGCGGCCGACGAGGTGGCGCTCACGGTGGCGGTGGCCAAGTCCTGGGTGAGCGACGCCTACCAGCGGGTGTGCGCGCTCGGGCACCAGGTGCACGGAGCCATCGGCTTCACCGCCGAGCACCCCCTGCACCACTACCTGCAGCACGCCACCAGCGCCGCGCTCGCCTTCGGCGACGGGGACTTCCACGCCGACCTGGTGGCCGATGCGATCGGCCTGCCCCGGTCGTGAGTGGATACGAGTGCCAGAGCACTCGTATCCGCTCACGGGTGTTCGAGGGTGCGCAGGGGGAGCAGCTCGGGGCGCTTGGGCAGGTAGCCGTCGCCGGTGGCTCGTCCGCGCAACCGCCGCTGGACGTAGGGCATCACGAAGTCGCGCATCCAGCGCAGGTCCTCGCGCACCCAGTCCCGCCACGGGGCCGGGGCCATCTCGGGGAGCGGGGTGCGCCAGTCGTCCGTGACCGGTTCGCCCAGGGTCTCCAGCACGCGCAGCGCCACCCGGCTGTGGCCCTCGGCGGTGAGGTGCAGCCGGTCGCGGCCCCAGCTGCGGGGATCGGCGAGCGGCGCCATGCCCCAGAGGTCGACCACCGTGCTGCCGTGGCGCTCGGCGCTCGCGCGCATCAGCTCGTTGTAGCAGGCGACGCGCCCACGGAGGCGGCGCAGGATCGGGTGCATCCGGCCGAGGTCGAAGCCCGTGAACACGAGCACGTGCCCGCCGGTGGCGGTGACCCGCTCCAGCGCAGCGTCAAAGCGGCGGGCGAGGTCGTCGGTGTCGCAGGAGAACCGGATGATGTCGTTGCCGCCCGCGCAGAACGTGATCAGGTCGGGGCGGAGCCGCTCGGCCACCGGCAGCTGGTCCTCGACGATCTGGTCGAGGAGCTTGCCGCGCACGGCGAGGTTGGCGTAGCGGAAGCCGGGGCGGGTGGCGCTCAGCTGCTCGGCCACGCGGTCGGCCCAGCCCCGGGGTGTACCGTCGGGGCGCCAGTCGTCAAGGCCTTCGGTGAAGCTGTCCCCGAGTGCGAGGAAGCTGCTGATGGGTCGCATCGGCCATCGCCCCCTTTCGTTCACCAGCCCGTCACGTGGTCGACGGGCAAAACATTCTCCAATATCACCCCGCACCGGGGATACACGCCAGTGGGGGTGATCCATTCGTGGATGTAGGGCACCCTTAGCTCATGGGAAGCCGGAAGGACGCCGCGGAGCCGGGCCTCGCCGAGGTCCTCGGCGGGCGCGGCGCCGCCGTCGACGCGACCGTCCCGGTGATCGCCTTCGTGATCGCGTTCACGGTCGCCGACGCGTCCGGCTGGGCGTCCCCGGTCGCCTGGGCGGGCGGGGCGGCCGTGCTCGTCGGCGCCGTGGTGGCCGTGATCCGGCTCGTCCGCGGAGGTCGGCCGCGCGCGGTGCTGTTCGGCCTGCTCGGGGTCGCGGTGGCGGCGCTGGTCGCCCTGTACACCGGCCGAGCCGTCGACTTCTTCCTGGTCCAGATCGTGAGCAACGCGGCGAGCGCGCTGGTCTGGGCCGTGTCGATCGTGGTGCGCTGGCCGCTCCTCGGGCTGGTCGTGGGCACCGCGCTCGGCCAGCGCACCCGCTGGCGGCGCGACCCCGCCCTGCTGCGCGGCTACCAGCGGGCGAGCTGGGTGTGGGTCGGGCAGTACCTCGTGCGGCTCGCGGTGTTCCTCCCCCTGTACGCGGCGAACGCCGTGGTCGCGCTCGGCATCGCCCGCACCGTGCTCACCTGGCCGCTGGTGGCGCTGTGCGTCGCGCTCTCGTGGCCGGTCCTCCGTTCGGCGCTGCCGGATGGGCACGGTGGCCTACGCCACCCCGCGCCCGCGCGTGAAGACGCTCACGAAGCCTGATCGTTTGGAGCGATCTGCGCGGGTACCCCGTTGGAGCGGACGGAAGCAGCCGGACGACCCACGCCAGGAGCCATGCCTCAGCCCAGCGCGCCCCGACCGACGCCCGCCGCTGATCGCGCGGGCGCAGAGCCCACCGTCGCCACGCCGGCCAAGGCGGCGGAGCTCACGGTCAACAAGGTGATCGCCGGTGCTGGGGCGGCGGCCACCAGCGCCGTGCTCGGGTCGTACTTCGGTGCCTCCGGCACGGTGGCGGGCGCCGCGCTCGGCTCCGTGGCGAGCACCGTGGCCACCACGCTCTACCAGCGTTCCCTGGACCGGACCCGCGACACGATCGTCGCTCGCGTCCGGCTCACCGGCGGTCGGCGGACCGACCTCTCCGACACGCCCACCGTCCAGCTCGCGGTGCCGCAGCCGCGCGTCCCGGTCGAACCCGCCACCACGCAGCTACGCGTCGAGCCGGTGTTGCGCAGGCCCCGCCGGATGTGGGTCTGGGCCGGCGCGACGGTGCTGGTCTTCGTGATCGCCCTGTTGGTGGTCACCGGGTTGGAGTGGGCGAAGGGCTCCTCGCTCACCACCGGGCAGCCGGGTACGTCGGTCGGCCGGGTGCTGACGCCCGGCTCGGGCGGGAACGCCGGGAACGACCCGGCGGAGGAGACCTCCGAGGAGCCGACGGCGAGCGCGGAGCCGACCACCGAGCCCGCGCCCACGGAGGAGGAGACCCGGTCCGCGGAGCCGACCCCCAGCGAGGAGCCGGGCTCCGGTGCCGGGTCGACCCGGGAGCCGCGCACCAGCGGCACCCCCACCTCGACGCCGCGGCCCACCCCGGGGCTCCGGATCCCCGACCTGGAGCCGAACGACTGAGGTGCCTCCGACGTTCCTGACCTTTCCCGGCCCGGCCGGATGTGACGAGTTGCGAACGAGCGACCGCCGAGCGGAGCCACCGCCCCTAACCTCGATCGATGCGAGTGTTGATCACCGGGGGTGCCGGGTTCGTCGGGTCGCACGTTGCCGACCGGCTCGCCGCCGACGGCCACGACGTGCTGCTGCTCGACGCGCTGCTGCCCCAGGCGCACGGCTGGGGTAGCTGGACGCCTCAGCACGAGCACGTCGTCGGCGACGTGCGCGACGCCGACCTGCTGGCCCGGCTGCTGCCCGGCGTGGACGCCGTCTGCCACCAGGCGGCGATGGTGGGGCACGGCGTGGACCCGTCGGACGCGCCGGCGTACGCCGCGAACAACGACCTCGGCACCGCGGTGCTGCTCGCCGCGATGCACGCCGCCGGGGTGCGCAGGCTGGTGCTGGCCGGGTCGATGGTCGTCTACGGCGAGGGTCGCTACGACTGCCCGGAGCACGGCGTCGTCCGGCCGCTGCCGCGAGCGGCCGCCGACCTCGCGGCCGGCCGGTTCGAGCCGCACTGCCCGCGCTGCGGGCGGGAGCTGTCCCCCGGCCTCGTCGGGGAGGACGCACCTCCCGACCCGCGCAGCACCTACGCGGCCACGAAGCTCGCGCAGGAGCACCTGGCGAGCGCCTGGGCGCGGCAGTGCGGCGGCCGGGTCTGGTCGCTGCGCTACCACAACGTCTACGGCCCGCGGATGCCCCGCGACACCCCGTACGCCGGCGTCGCCTCGATCTTCCGCTCCGCCCTGGAGCGGGGAGACCCGCCACGGGTGCTCGAGGACGGCCGCCAGCGTCGCGACTTCGTGCACGTCACCGACGTCGCGATGGCCAACGCGCTGGCGTTGAGCGCCGACGCCGACGGGTTCGAGGCGGTGAACGTCTGCTCCGGTGAGCCGCACACCGTGGGTGAGCTGGCCCGCGCGCTGGCCGAGCGGATGGGCGGGCCGGAGCCGGTCGTGGCAGGCGGGGCCCGGCCGGGGGACGTGCGGCACGTGGTCGCCGACCCGGCGCTGGCCACTGCGCGGCTCGGCTTCCGCGCCGCGGTGACGTTCGCCGAGGGCGTGGCCGCCTTCGCCGCCGATCCGCTGCGGGAACCGGCCGTCACCGTTCGGTAAGCAGCGATCCGGGGTTCCACGAGCGGTTCTCGGCCGATGATCGCAGGTGTGGAGATCATCCTTCCCTGCCTCGACGAGGCGGACGCACTGCCCGCCGTGCTGGCCGAGCTACCGCCGGGCTGGTCGGTGCTCGTCGTCGACAACGGGTCCACCGACGGCACGGCCGCCGTCGCCGCCGCACACGGCGCGCGGGTCGTCGTCGAGCCCCGCCGGGGCTACGGGGCCGCCGTCCACACCGGGCTCCTCGCGGCGCGCTCGGAGCTCGTCGCCGTGCTCGACGGGGACGGCTCGCTCGATCCGGCGGTCCTCGGCCCGATGGCCGACGCCGTGCGCGCGGGCGGCGTCGATCTCGCCGTGGGCAGGCGGGTGCCACGGGCCGGTGCGTGGCCGTGGCACGCCCGCGTGGGGAACGCGCTCATCGCCGCGCTGCTGCGCACGCGCGGCGTGCCGGTGCACGACATCGCGCCGATCAGGGTCGGACGCAGGCAGGACCTCATCGACCTCGGGGTCGCCGACCGCGGCTTCGGCTACCCGCTGGAGCTCCTGCTGCGCGCGGGGGCCGCGGGCTGGCGGCTGCACGAGGTGGACGTCGCGTACCGGCCGCGGGCCGGCGGACGGTCCAAGGTGTCCGGGTCGGTACGCGGCACGGTGCGCGCGGTCCGCGACATGGGCAGGCTGCTGGCCGCCCCGGGGTTCTCATGACCCCCGCCGCGCTGATCGTGCTGGCCAAGTCGCCGGAGCCGGGCCGGGTGAAGACGCGGCTGTGCCCGCCCGCCACCCCGGCCGAGGCCGCCGACCTGGCCGCCGCGGCGCTCCTCGACACCATCGACGCCGTGAGCGGCGTCCGCGGTGCCGAGCCCGTCGTCGCGCTCACCGGCCGGCTCGCGGGGGCGGTGCGGCGCGCGGAGCTCACCGCGGCGCTGCGCGGCTGCCGGGTCGTGGCGCAGCGCGGGCACGGCCTCGGTGAGCGGATCGCCGCCGCGCACCTCGACACCGCCGCGCTGCTCGCGGGACGCCCGACGCTGCAGGTGGGCATGGACACCCCGCAGGCGGGCTCCGCGTTGCTCGCGACGTGCCTCGAGCGGTTGCACGCTCCCGGCACGGACGGCGTGCTCGGCCTCGCGGCCGACGGCGGCTGGTGGGCCATGGGCCTGCGCGACCCGCGAGCGGCGGGGCTCGTCGCCGGCGTTCCGACATCGCGCGACGACACCGGGGAGCGCACCCTGCGGGCCCTGCGGGACGGCGGGCTGCGCGTGGGCCTGCTCCCCGAGCTGACCGACGTCGACACCGCCGCCGACGCCCGCACCGTGGCCGATGCGGCGCCGGACGGGCGGTTCGCCGCCGCGCTGGTCCGCTGCCCGGCGTTCGCGGCAGCGTCGTGACCGCCGCGTTCGTGCGGTCGGGGTTCGACGCCGCGCTGCGCGGCGCGCCCGCGCGGCTGGTGCGCAGCGACGGCGCCGAGGTCGTGCTCGCGGTGCGCCGGTGGCACGCCGACGCCGCGGGTGACGACCGCTGGTTGCTCGACCGGTGCACGGGCCCGGTCCTCGACCTGGGTTGCGGTCCGGGGCGGCTGCTGGTGGCGCTGACCCGCCGGGGCGTCCCGGCGCTCGGGGTCGACGTGTCCGCGGCCGCCGTCGCGCGGTGCCGGGCCCGTGGCGTCGCCGTGCTGCGCCGCGACCTGTTCGCCGCGCTCCCCGGCCGCTGGGACCACGTGCTGCTGGCCGACGGCAACATCGGCATCGGTGGCGACCCCGCCCGGCTCCTGCGCCGGGCCGCCGCCCTGTTGCGGCCCGGCGGCACCGTGCTCGCCGAGACCGACCCGGACCCGACCGCCTGCTGGGCGGGGACGGCGCGGGTGCACACGGCGGAAGGCCCTGGCCGGCCGCTGCCATGGGCCGTGGTGGGGGCCGACGCGCTGCGGGCGGTGGCCGCGGCCGCCGGGTTCGAGGTGATCGCCTCCCACGCCGGCCCCCGCTGCTTCAGCGAGCTGCGGCTGGCCGGGTGAGACCTATGGGACCCGGGCCGGCACGTCCGCCGTCGGCAGCGTGACCTCGAACCGGCAGCCGGGCGGCTCGTTCCGCACGGTGATGGTCCCCTGCTGCGCCTCCACCAGCGCTTTCGCGATGGCAAGGCCGAGCCCGGCACCGGAGGACTCGTCCGGGGTGCGTGCGTCCGTGCCCCGGTAGCCGGGGTCGAAGACGCGGTCGAGGTCGGCCTCCGGGATGCCGCCGCAGGCGTCCTGGACGGCCAGCCAGGCCTCGGTGCCACGGGTGCCTGCCGAGATCGACACCGTCTCGCCCGCCGGCGTGTGCCGGATCGCGTTGGAGAGCAGGTTGCGCAGTACGCGCACGAGGTCGGCGTCGCTGCCGAGCACGGTCGGCCAGCAGGAGGGGTCCTCGGCCGCGACGGTGACGCCGGCCGCCGCCGACGCCGCCGCCTCGGCGGCCACCGCGTCGGAGGCGATCTCGCCGAGCGCGAGCCGCTCGGCAGGCAGCCGCAACGCGGCCGAGGTGGCGCGCGACAGCTGGAACAGATCCTCGACCATCCCGGCCATCCGCACCGTCTCCTGCCGGATCCGCTGCAGGTACTCGGTCACCTCGCCGGGCCGGTGCACCACGCCGTCGAGCAGCGCATCGGTCATACCGCGGATGCCGGCGAGCGGCGAGCGCAGGTCGTGGCCGATGCCCGCGACGAGCTCGCGCCGCGCCCCCTCGGCCTGCCGCTCCGCCTCGCGGGCCTCCCGTTGCCACAGCGTCTCGCGGGCCACGCTGCGACCGAGCAGCATGCCGGCCGGCACCGTGACCGCCGCGACCACGACGACCACCGCGACCGTGCCCACCAGCTGCGGCGTGTACATGAACCCGCTGGTGGCCACCACGCCGAAGAGGGCCGCGAAGAGCGGCACCAGCACGAGCGCGGTCATCGTGGCCGTCATCGACCGGCGCCGCATGCGGTGCACGACCAGCCCGCCGACGAGCGCCACCGGGAGCGCCGAGAACAGCGCGATCGGGGCGGCCTTGGCCAGCTCGACGAGGACGTTCATGCAGGGACACCGGGGTCGTAGCGGTAGCCGGTACCCCAGATCGTCGCGATCCGGCGCGGCCGGGTGGGATCGGCCTCGATCTTCTCCCGCAGCCTGCGCACGTGCACCGTGACCGTGGACTGGTCGCCGAACTCCCAGCCCCACACCTCGGCGAGCAGCTCCGCCCGGTTGTACGCCCGGCCGGGGTGGGCGATCAGGTACGCGAGCAGGTCGAACTCGCGGGTGGTCAACGCCAGCTCCCGCTCGCCCAGCCAGGCGCGGCGGGCGGCCGGGTCGACCCGCAGCTCGCCGTCCACCAGCACCTCGGCCGCCGACTCCGGCGGGCGGGAGCGGCGCAGCACGGACCCGATCCGCAGCACGAGCTCGCGCGGGCTGAACGGCTTCGTCACGTAGTCGTCCGCGCCGAGCTCGAGGCCGAGCACGCGGTCGTCCTCCTCACCCAGCGCCGTGAGCATCACGATCGGGAGGCGGTCGTCGTCGGCGCGCAGCGCGCGGCAGACGTCCAGCCCGGTCATGCCGGGCAGCATCAGGTCGAGCACCACGGCGTCGGGGGAGCGCTCCCTGGCCGCGCGCAGCCCGGTGGGACCGTCCGCGGCGAGATCGACCTGGTAGCCGGCCTCGTCGAGGTAGCGCCCGACCACGTCGCGGACCGTCGCGTCGTCGTCCACCACCAGCACGCGCGCCGTCATGAGCAGAGCCTAGGGAGCCGGGGTGGCCGCGACCCTTACGAGTCGCTCACCGATCCCCGCTCCGCGGCACCGGACCGGCTGCGCGGACCTAGCTTTCCCAGCATGCGCTTCCGCAGCCCGCTGCGTGGTCCCTGGTTGACCTCGCTGTTCGCCGTGGTGCTGCTCGTGGGGATGCCGATCCTCCTCGTCACCGGGCTGCTCGACCGCGTCGCCTACGGACCGAGCCAGGGCCTGCCCGGCGACGTCGGGCTGCTGCAACTGCCGCCGTTCGACTGGCCGACGCGGCCGTCATGGCTCTTCCGGCTGACCCAGGGCCTGCACGTCGGGCTCGGCATCGTGCTCGTGCCGGTCGTGCTGGCGAAGCTCTGGTCGGTGATCCCGAAGCTGTTCGCCCGGCCGCCGGTCCGCTCGCCTGCGCAGGCGCTGGAGCGCGCGTCGCTGCTGCTGCTCGTGGGCAGCGTGCTGTTCGAGATCGTCACCGGGCTGTTGAACATCCAGTACGACTACGCGTTCGGGTTCAGCTTCTACACGGGCCACTACCTCGGGGCGTGGGTGTTCGTGGCGGCGTTCGTCGCGCACGTGGCGCTGAAGCTGCGCTCGATGGTGCGCGGCCTGCGCTCCCGTTCGCTGCGCCGCGAGCTCGCCACGCCGCTGGCCCGCACCGTGCCCGAGCCGCCGGACGACGCCGGCCTCGTCGCGCCCGACCCGGCGCCGCCCACGATGAGCCGGCGGGGGGTGCTGGCACTGGTCGGTGGCGGATCGGCGCTGCTCGCGGCGCTCTCGATCGGGCAAGTGCTGGACGGGCCCGCCCGCCACGTCGCGTTCCTGCTGCCCCGGGGGCGCACCACGGACGACGGACCGAACGGGTTCCCGGTCAACCGCACCGCGGCGGCCGCCGGCGTCGTGCCCACCGCCGGCTGGACGCTCGCGCTGGCGGGCGCGACCCCGCGGACGTTCTCCCGCGCGGAGCTCGCCGCGCTGCCCCAGCACACCGCCCGGCTGCCGATCGCGTGCGTCGAGGGCTGGTCGACCATGCAGACCTGGACCGGGGTGCGCCTCCGCGACCTCGCCGGGCTCGCCGGCGTGCCGCGGCCCGCGTCGGCGTCCGTCGCGTCGCTGGAGGACGGGCCGTTCGCCCAGGGGACGCTGACGGCGGGGCAGGTGCTCGATCCGGACGGCCTGCTCGCGTTGCAGGTGAACGGCGTCGACCTCAGCCTCGACCACGGCTTCCCCGCGCGGATCATCGTGCCGGCGCTGCCCGGCGTCCGCTGCACGAAGTGGGTGCGGTCGATCGAGTTCCGGGAGGCGTGATGCGCCGCTTCGCCGACCGCTACGGGGCCCGCCCGGCCCACCTGCTGATGTTGCTGGGGTGCTTCGCGCTCGCCGCGTACGCCGCGTCGTTCCTCCTCGGTGACCCGGCGCTGCTGCACGTGCTCGGGTGGTTCCTCGGGGCAGCCGTGGTGCACGACCTCGTGCTGTTCCCGCTGTACGCGCTGGCCGACCGCGTGCTCGCCCGGCTGCCCCGGCCCCGGGTGCCGCTGGTCAACCACGTGCGGGTGCCGCTGCTGGGCGCCGGGCTGACGTTCCTCGTCTTCCTGCCGGGCATCGTCCGGCAGGGCGGGGCGACCCACCTGGCGGCCACCGGCCTCGACCAGCAGCCCTACCTGGGCCGATGGCTGGCGCTGGTGGCCGCCATGATCGTGCTCTCGGCGCTCGTCTACGCGGTGCGGCTGGTGGTCAGGCCGCGTTCGCGGTCTCGCGCAGCGGCTTGAGCGCAGCGGACCAGGCCACCAGCTCACCCACCATGTCGTGCAGCGCCTTCTCCTCGTGCTCGGTGGGCCGGCACCGGCCGGGCTCGCCCGGCTCGGTCAGCTCGAAGTCGGTGAACGTGCCGAGCGCCACCTGGCTGCGCACGGTCGCGACCTTCACCTCGGCCAGCACCAGGCGCAGCTGCTCGACGGCGCGTACCCCGCCGTGCACGCCGCGGTGTTTCGCCCGCGACGGGTACACCCGCGCGAGCATCGACGCGATCTCCGCCGCGGCCACGGTGTCGACGCGCACCGTCTACAACCACTTCACCGACAAGGCGGAGCTCTTCCGCGCGGTCATCCAGGACAGCGCCACGCGGGCCGCCGACGCCCAGATCGCGATCATCGAGCGCTACCTGCACCGGGTGGTCGACCCGGAGCCGGACCTCGTGGAGTTCGGCATCGCGTTCGCGGGACCGGTGCGGGCCGAGCACGCCGCGCACTTCGCGCTGGTCCGCCAGGTCAACGCCGAGGTCGGGCACATCCCCCAGGAGGCGATCGACGCGTGGCTGGAGACCGGGCCGCTGCGCGTCCTCCGCGCGCTCACCGAGCGGCTGCGCGAGCTGGCCGACCGGGGTCTGCTGCGCACCGACGACCCGGAACGCGCCGCCCTCCAGCTGATGCGGATGATCGCGGTCGGCAACCCGTCCTACCGGGGCGCCGTGCCGACGGAGGAGGAGATCGTCGAGACCGTCACGGCGGGCGTGCGCGTTCCTCTACGGGTGGGCTACCAGACCGTCAGCAGCAGGTGGTTGATCACCAGCGCCAGGCAGGCCTGCGCCGCGAGCCAGTACCGCGCGCGCGGCAGGAGCGCACACGGGACCACGAGCCAGCAGGCGAACGGCAGCCAGATCCGCTCGACCTCCCCCTTGCTCATGCCGGACACGTCGGCGATCAGGATCGCGGCGAGGGCGGCCCCGGCGACGAGCGCGACGCCGGACGGGAGGGCAGGGGCGCGCCGCGCCGCGGCCACGACCGCGGGACCGAGCGCGAGCAGCACCGCGGCCAGGTTCGCCCACACGAAGTAGGCGTAGGGACGGGTCTCCGCGATGCTGGCCGCGTAGATCACCTGGACGCGTTCGAACCCCGTGAACCACCAGAACCCGGCAGCGGTGAACGCGCCGACCACCCCGAGCGTCCCGACGGCGGCGAGCGCGCCCGCCCGCACGCTGCGCGTCGACGCGAGCACCGCGAGCGCGGGCAGCCCGCCGAGCACCAGCCCGTACGACAGGTACAGGCACCAGCCCAGCAGTACCCCGGCGGCCAGCGCGGCGAGGTCGGCCCGTGGGCCGCGCCCCACGGCCCCGACCGCCAACAGCGCGACGCCCCAGGCGAGCACCCCCGCGAACATCCCGTCCGCCGAGACCCCCACCCACACGGCACCGGGCAGCAGCACGCCGAACGGCAGCGCGCGGCGCGCCACCGGCTCGGCCCCGAGCGCCCGCACCGCCACGGCCACCGCGACCGGGGCGGATGCCCCGGCCAGCATCACGAACAGCCCGGCCGGACCGCCGCCGCCGAGCCCGAGCCGATCCAGCCAGACGAACGTGACCAGCGCCCCGGGCGGGTGCGCGCCCACGTGCGTGGTCCAGAAGCCGGGCCGGTCGGTGAGTATGTGGTCGGCGAACGTGCGCAGCATCGCGCCGATGTCGGTCACGCGGGGCACGTCGTGCAGGTACTCCTGGCTGCTGGTCAGCCGCTCGACCACCCCGCGCTGCCAGCCGTCCACGAGCGCGAGCGCCAGCGTCCACACGAACGCGGCCGCGTACGCCGCGCCCAGCAGCGGCCGCCAGGCCAGCCGGTCCGCGAGCCCGGGCCCGTTGGCCACGACCAGGACCGCGACGACGACCGCCGCCGGCGTCCCCGGCCCGATGTGCGGCAGCCACTCGGCGAGCAGCGGCGGGAACGGCAGGAAGATGTCGACCCCGGCCGCCAGCAGTGCCCGGCCCACCACCGCCGCGAGTACCACGACCAGCGCCGCCGCGAGCACGGCTGTCAGATCGCCCCGGGAGATCCGCGATCTGGTCGGGGCGGTGGCCGGCACGGGGGGACGCTATCCCCGGACCCGGGGCGGTGATCCTTACGGCTCGCGAACGGGGCCACCCCCTGCCAGTCCCGCCCACCGCACTGCAGCCAGCCGGTAGTGAGGATGGCCGCGAGCCGTGACGACTTCCGCGCGGCTGGGCGGGACGCTGGTTTCCGTGAACTCCGCCGCGGTGATGGGTGCTGCACCAGGACAACGGGTCTGGCAGCGGTCGGGCGCCCGTCCAGGCTCCGCCTGGGTGCTCGTCGCTGAGCTGAACGACGACCTGGACGACGACTCGGTCCTGCGCGGCCCGCCCATCGACCGCGTGACCGCGACGACGAGCCACCGCAGCAGGCGGAGGCGGCCGCTGGCGGCGCGCCGGTACCGCCGGGCCGACCGGCTGAGCTGGCTCTGGACGATCCGCTGGTACCGGGCGCGCTGGGCGGCCCGCCGCGCGCTCCGGTCGCGCTGACCGTGCCGGGCGCGGTCAGCCGCGCAGCGCCGCCGCGAACGCCGCCGCCGCGGCGCGTGGGTCCTCCGCCTCGGTGATCGCGCGCACCACGACGATGCGCTCGGCTCCCGCGGCGAGCACCTCGTCGAGCCTGGCGTGGTCGATGCCGCCGATCGCGAACCACGGCCGGGACGGCGCGCGGCCCGCGACCGTGCGCACGAGGTCGAGGCCGGGTGCCGGGCGGCCGGGCTTCGTGGGGGTCGGCCAGCAGGGGCCGACGCAGAAGTAGTCCACGCCCGGCTCGTCGGCGGCGGCCGCGCTCTCGTCCGGGCTGTGCGACGAGCGCCCGACCACGACCTCGTCGCCCACCACCTTCCGGGCCCATCGGACGGGTAGGTCGTCCTGGCCCAGGTGCAGGACGTCGGCGCCTGCCGCGAGGGCGACGTCGGCGCGGTCGTTCACGGCGAGCAGCGCGCCGTGGCGGGCGCACGCCTCGGCGAGCACCTCCAGGGCCGCGAGCTCGTCGCGGGCTTCGAGGGGTCCGTCCGGGCCCTTGTCCCGCAGCTGGATGATGTCGACGCCGCCGGCGAGGGCCGCGTCGGCGAACTCCGCGAGGTCGCCGGTGCGGCGGCGGGCCCCGGTGCAGAGGTACAGGCGGGCGTCGTCCAGTCGCTTGCGCACGGTGGCGCCGTCGAGGGCAGGCACGCCCCACGACGTTACGCGGACGGGTGCCGCGGGGCGTAGGGTGAACGGCAGGTGACGCACGGGAGCCCGTACTGCGGGCTGAGAGGGGATCCGACAGATCCCGACCGTCGAACCTGATCCGGGTCATGCCGGCGCAGGGAGCGGAGATGATGTCGAACTCGTTGACGGTGATCGGGGCGGGCGTGATCGGCCTGTCCTGTGCGTGGCGTGCGGCCGCGTCCGGCCTGCGGGTCACGGTGCTGGATCCGGCGCCCGCATCCGGCGCGTCGTGGGTGGCGGGCGGCATGCTCGCGCCCGTCACGGAGGCGTGGCCGGGCGAGGAGGCGTTGCTGGAGCTGGGCGAGGCGGCGGTGCGGCGCTGGCCCGGGTTCGCCGCCGAGCTGGAGGCCGCGGCCGGGCGCCCCGCCGGGTTGCGCACCGACGGCACGGTGGTCGCGGCCACCGGCACCGGCGACCGCGCCGAGCTGGAGTCGCTGGCCGGCTTCCTGGGCCGCCTCGGCCGCGACGTCGAGCGGCTCTCGGGCCGGGAGCTGCGCCGCCTCGAGCCCGCGCTGGGGCCGGACGTGCGCGGCGGCCTTTCGGTGCCGGGCGACCTCGCCGTCGACAACCGGGTGCTGCTCGCCGCCCTGCGGTCGGCGGCCGAGCGGGCAGGCGTCACGGTCGTGGAACACGCGGCCCGTGCGGTCGTCGACGACGGCGCGCGGGTCACGCGCGTCCGCACCGACGGCGGGGACGTCGAGGCGGAGACGGTGCTGGTCGCCGCGGGCGCGTACTCGGCCGCCCTGCACCCGGTGCTCGACGGCCTGGTGCGCCCGGTCAAGGGCGAGATCCTGCGGATCGCGCACCGCGCGGGCGCCTTCCCGCCGCCGCGGCGCACCGTGCGCGCGCTGGTGGACGGCCGGCCGGTCTACGTCGTACCCCGCGACGACGGCGGGCTCGTCATCGGGGCCACCCAGGCGGAGCAGGGCTTCGACACCGAGGTCACCGTCGGCGGGGTGCGCGACCTGCTGCGCGACGCCGAGCGGATCCTGCCCGGCATCGCCGAGTACGCGCTGGTGGAGAGCGCCGCGGGGCTCCGGCCAGGCAGCCCGGACAACCTGCCGCTGATCGGCGCGCTCGGTCCGGACGGCCTGCTCGTGGCCACCGGCCACCACCGCAACGGGATGCTGCTCGCGCCCGTCACCGCCGACGCCGTGCTGGCGCTGCTGCGCGGCCACCCCGTCCCGGACCCGGTGCGCGCCGCAGACCCGGCCCGCTTGTCGCTCGCAAGGAGGTAGCAGGTGCAGGTGTGGATCAACGGTGAGCAGCGCGAGCTCGCCGACGGCGCGCGCGTGCGCGACGCGCTCGCCGTGCTCGGAGCTCCCGAGAACGGGGTCGCGGTCGCCGTCGACGGCGAGGTCGTGCCACGGGCCGAGTGGCCCACCGTCGCGCTCGCCGACGGGGCGCGCGTGGAGGTGCTGACGGCGGTGCAGGGAGGATGACCATGGACGAATCGCTGCTGGTGGGCGACCGCAAGATCCCGTCCCGGCTGATCATGGGGACGGGCGGGGCCTCGAACCTGGAGATCCTCGAACGGGCGCTGGTGGCGTCCGGCACCGCCCTCACCACCGTGGCGATGCGGCGGATCGACGCCGTCACCGGCACCGGCGTGATCGACCTGCTGCGGCGCCTCGGCATCGAGGTCCTGCCCAACACCGCGGGCTGTCGCACGGCCGCCGAGGCCGTCCTCACCGCACGCCTCGCCCGGGAGGCCCTCGGAACCGACCTCGTCAAGCTCGAGGTGGTGGCCGACGAGCGCACCCTGCTGCCCGACCCCATCGAGCTGCTCGACGCCGCGGAGCAGCTGGTCGACGACGGGTTCACCGTTCTGCCCTACACCAACGACGACCCGGTGCTCGCGCGCAAGCTCGAGGGCGTCGGGTGCGCGGCCGTCATGCCACTGGGCTCGCCGATCGGCACGGGCCTGGGCATCCGCAACCCGCACAACATCGAGATGATCGTGGAGCAGGCCGGCGTGCCGGTCGTGCTGGACGCCGGCATCGGCACGGCGTCCGAGGCCGCGCAGGCGATGGAGCTGGGGTGCGACGCGGTGCTGCTCGCCACCGCCGTCACGCGCGCGGGCGACCCGGAGCGGATGGCCCACGCGATGCGCCTCGCGGTGGAGGCGGGCCGGGCGGCCCGCCAGGCCGGCCGGATCCCGCGCCGCTACTGGGCGCAGGCCTCGTCCCCCGCCGTCGAGGCCTGAGCCCCGCCCGATCCCGACGGGGCACCCGGGTGGGTGCGGCGTGCCGATCGCATGCGCCGGCCCGCACGCGGGAACCTGCGTCCGGAGGTGGTCCGATGGCCCGGCGACCGGGGTGGGTGCCCGTCCTTCTCGTGCTGCTCGTGAGCGGTTGCGGCGGCTCCGCTCCCGAGCGGGTGGTGCCGTCGGCGGGTGCGCCCGCCGCGGACCCCACTGCCGCCACGCCGGCACCGGCACCCGCGCCGCCACCCACGGTGGCACCGGCACCCACGGCCGAGCCGGACCGCGGGGAGCGGGTCGCGGTGCCCGTGTACTACGTCGCCGAGACCCCGGCGGGTCCCCGGCTGCAGCGGGAGTTCCACTCGGTGGTCACGAGCGACCCGGCCAGCGCCGCCGTGCGGGAGATGCTCGCGGCTCCCACCGGCACCGACCCCGACTACCACAGCCACTGGCCGCGCGGCACCACCTTGCGGGAGCCCGTCCACCGCGACGGCGGGGCCATCGTGGTCGACCTCGCCGGGGCCCGGTCCGCGCAGGTGGGCGCGGAGCTCGCCGAGCTGACCGTGCAGCAGCTGGTGTACACGGTGCAGGCGGCGATGGGGTCGACGGACCCGGTCCGGATCGTCGTGGACGGAGCCACCGAGTCCGAGCTGTGGGGTGCCGTGAACACGTCCGCGCCCGTCCCCCGCGGCGACCCGTACGCGGTGCGCTCGCTCGTGCAGATCGACTCGCCCGCCGACGGCGCGCGGGTCGGCCGGGCGGTCGAGGTGCGCGGCGAGTCGGCGGTGTTCGAGGCCACCGTGCTCTGGGAGGTGCTGCGCGACGGCGCGCTCGTCGAGAAGGGCTTCACCAGCACGGCGGAGGGCCAGCGGTTCTCGCCGTTCACCTTCACGGTGACCCTCGAGCCCGGCGAGTACACCGTGCGCATCCGCGAGGACGACCCGTCCGACGGCGAGGGCCGCCCGCCCCTGTCCGACGACAAGAGGTTCAGGGTGTCCGCCTGAGTCCGGCAGGGGCTCAGTCCGGGGGTGTGCGCGGGGCGCGCAGGCCCAGGCTCCGCAGTTCCAGGGCCGCCAGCGCGTGCACCACGGGTCGCTCGTCGCGCCGCCACGACGCCGCCGGGTCGGGGGCGACCCGCATGAGCCGCCGGACCGGCCTGCGGGTGATGGCGCGCAGGGCGAGCAGGTCGGAGTCGACGGCGCGGGCCGTGACGGCGGAGCGCGCCAGCCGCGCGTAGCGCAGCCGCAGCGGCAGCCAGAGGAACAGCACCGGCATCACGCCGAGCAGCACGGTGGCGAGGGTGGTCCCGAACGCGACGTGCGCGATCGCCTCCATCTGCTCGTTCCCCGCGGCGACCAGCGAGTCACCGGCCCCGGTACCGGCGCCCAGCGCCCGTGCGAGGTCGTCGCCGACGAACGGCACCGTCGCCGCCGTGCGTGCCGCGTTGTCGAACGCCCCGCGGACGGACTCCCCCGCTCCGGCGAGCGTCCGGGCGGGCCCCTGCATCGCGAGCACGAAGTCGTGGACCGTGCGTGCGGCGACCGCGGTCAGCCAGATCCACCCGACGGCCAGCAGGTCGGCCAGCAGCTGGAGGCCCGCCCGGCCAGGGCGCTCGGCGTAGAACCGCATGCGGCCGGAGGGTACTTCTCAGGCCTCCTCCGCGTCCTGCGTGGCCGGGTCCCACGACAGGCCGGGCACGCCCCAGCCGTTGCGCTTGAGCATCTTCTTCGCGGCGCGCTGGTTGCGGCCCACGAGCCGGTCGATGTAGAGCAGGCCGTCGAGGTGGTCCGTCTCGTGCTGCAGGCAGCGGGCGAGGAACCCGCGGCCCTCCACCTCCACCGGCTTGCCGTCGG
Organism: Pseudonocardia adelaidensis; assembly: GCF_039543345.1. NCBI lineage: Bacteria > Bacillati > Actinomycetota > Actinomycetes > Pseudonocardiales > Pseudonocardiaceae > Pseudonocardia > Pseudonocardia adelaidensis. The sequence continues at coordinate 257,319 of NZ_BAABJO010000010.1, forward strand.
CGTCCACGCCCGTGACGCGCGCCCAGTCGGCGCGGCCGGTCGGGAAGTGCTCGGCGGGCACCGAGAGGCAGCCCTCCTCGTCGTCCTCGGGGTCCGGCATGGTCTCGGGCCGCTCGGACGTCTCGAGCACCGGGTTGACGACGACCCCGCGTACCCGCGTGCGGGTCTGCTCGTCCGGGCAGTCGTAGACGAACAGGCGGAGGTCGACGCCGATCTGGTTCGCCGCGAGCCCGACCCCTTCGGCGGCTGCCATGGTGTCGAACATGTCCTCGACCAGCGTCTTCAGCGCGTCGTCGAACGTCTCGACTGGGCGGGTGGGCCGGTGCAGGACGGGGTCGCCGATGATGCGGATGGGACGGACGGACACGAGGTGACCCTACGTGGTGCCGCCGTCTCCCGATCGGGCAGCGCGTGCCTCACCGGTTTTCGTCCGGATCCCGTGGTTCAATGGCCGACGCGAATGACAGGCGTGTCATTCGCGCTGAGTGAGGCCCCCGAGGAGCGTGATGGAGTCGGCCACGGAACCCAGCGGGCGCGCTCCCGCCGGCGGCGCGGCAGGCGCACTGGACCGCAGGGAGCGCGAGATGCTCGCCTTCGAGGCCCAGTGGTGGAAGTACGCGGGGGCCAAGGAGCAGGCGATCCGTGAGCTGTTCGACATGTCGGCCACTCGCTACTACCAGGTGCTCAACGCCCTCGTCGACAAGCCCGAGGCAATGGCGGTCGACCCACTGCTCGTGAAGCGCCTGCGCCGGCTGCGCGCCAGCCGGCAACGCACCCGTGCGGCGCGCCGCCTGGGAATCGAGCCGTGGTGACGGCAGCATGATCGACGATCGGTTCGCCCCGGCGACCCGCCACTGACCGGAACCCCCACGCACACGGAGGCCAGCGTGATCGAGCCCGCGAGCGTCGTCGAGGTCCGGTCGTGACCACGCCAGGTGGGGGTGGCGGCCCGTCGCCGCTCCGGCTCGGTGGACTCGGGCTGATCGGTGTCGCGGTCGTCGCCGCGATCATCGGTCTGGCGAGCATGGCCACGAACGGCAGCCCGTCGACGGCGGTGTCCCCGTCGGCCGACGCGTCGAGGACCACCACGGTGCCCGCCACGGTGCCCCCGCCCGCGCTGCCGCCTGCCGAGCCGGTACCGACCGACGCCGGCGCGGTTCCGGTCCCGTCGTTCGCCGAGCCCGCGCCGGGCGAGCCCGCGCCGGGCGCCGTTCCGCCCGGTGTGCCGGCACCCGCGCCGGGAGCACCCGGCGCGGAGGCGCCTCCCGGGGCGCAGGCGCCGCAGGCCGCACCCGCGCCGGGCGAACCGGCGCCGCAGGCCGCACCCGCGCCCGGGGCGCCGGCCCCGCCGCCCCCCGCACCCGCGCCGGGCGCTCCGGCC